>JBDTXZ010000587.1:0-3345 GCA_040005935.1 bacterium
TCATCCGGCTTGATCGCCGCCTTGAGGCGTTCCAACTCGGCCATCATGCTGTCGTCGATCTGGAGACGCCCAGCGGTATCGACCAGGACGACGCGATCACGGGCGCGACGCGCGACGTCGATTCCCGCGCGCGCAATTTTGACGACGTCCGATTCGCCACGCTCCGCGTACACGGGGATGTCCAGCTGCGTCCCCAGCGTTTCGAGCTGATCAATCGCGGCTGGGCGATACACGTCGCAGGCGATGAGGCGTGTCTGGCGTCCTTCCAGCTTGAGCTTTCGCGCGAGTTTGGCGGCAGTGGTGGTCTTTCCTGATCCCTGCAGCCCGACCATCATGACGACTGTTGGCGGGACTGAGCTGAGCTTGAGCCCTTCCCGTCGTTCGCCGAGCATCGCGGTGAGTTCGTCGTGGACGATCTTGACGAGCTGCTGGGCCGGGGACACGGTGCGCAACTGCGACACACCGACGGCCTTTTTCTCGACGCGCTCGAGGAACTCGCGCGTGAGCGCAAAATTGACGTCGGCTTCGAGGAGGACGCGGCGGACTTCGCGCAGCCCTTCCTTGATGTCGGCTTCGCTGAGCGTGCCGCGGCCACGGAGGCGCGCGAATGTAGCTTCTAGTTTTTCGGAGAGTTCGTCGAACATAGCCGTGAAGGTTAGCGTGCTGATTGCTCGCTCGCTACGCTCGCTGGACGGCTTGCTCGCTGATGCTCACTGGACAAAGAAGTTGATGCGACAGCCGTCAAGCGAAGCGAGCCGTCAGCCGTCTGCCATAGCCGCGAACCGCCCCGCGCAGCTATTATCCCGCTAATGGCCAAGCCCCAGCGTAAAGAAGAAATACTGAAGAGCGAGCTGCCTCCCGCCCTTCCGCTCATGGCACTCCGCTCGACGATCGTCTACCCGCTCGGCACTATTGCCGTGCAGATGGGCGCGCCGGAGAACCTGTCGTTGCTCCGCGCATACGACGAGCCAGGGCTCGTCGTCGCACTCGTGGTCGCAGGCGGAGATCACGATGACCCAATCGACTCACAGCGGTTCATCGGCCGAGTCGGCGTGGCGGCGCGCGTGCACGAGCGGATCAATCTGCCCGGCGACACCGTGCAGATCACGCTACAAGGCCTTCGCCGCATCGTGATCGAGGGGATCAATCAGGAAGAGCCATACCCCGTCGCCGCCATTCGCCCCGCGAAAGAAACGCCCGCCGACGCATCGGAGCTGGACGATCTCGTGACGCGAGTGATCGCGGCTGCGGAAACACTCGCAGAACTCGTTGACCGGATTCCCGACGAAGTACCGGCGATCCTGAAGATGAATGTCTCGGATCCGGGTCGCTTTGCCGACCTCGCCGCGACAAACATGAATTTCCGAATCACCGACAAGGACGAGGTGCTCCAGCGCCTCGATGTCGGACAGCGTCTGCGCTTCATCCTCAATCGTCTCGAGCGCGAGGTCGCGCGGGCGCGCGTGATGGAAGACGTGAAGCGCCAGACGGAAATCAAGATCGAGCAGCACCAACGCGAGTTCTATCTGCGCCAGCAGCTACGCGCGATTCAGGCCGAGTTGGGAGAAGCTGACCCTGGCGAGAAGGAGGCCGTCGAGCTGCTGCGCAAGATTGACGAAGCGAAGTTGCCCGAGCGCGTCGGCCAGGAAGCGCGCCGCGAAACGGAGCGGCTGCGTCAACTCAGCACGGCGTCGAGCGAGTATCAGGTCATTCGCACGTATCTCGATTGGATTCTCGCACTCCCGTGGAATCTCCGCAGTGGCGACGACGAGATTACGCTGAAGAAAGTTGAGGAAGCGCTCGACGGCCGGCACTATGGGCTGAGTGAAGCGAAGGAACGGATCATCGAGTATCTCGCCGTTCGCAAGTTGCGCGGCGGCGACCCGCATGGACCCATCCTCTGCTTTGTCGGACCTCCCGGTACCGGCAAGACATCGCTCGGTGAGGCAATTGCTACGTCCATCGGACGTGCGTTCTATCGCATCTCTGTTGGTGGCGTGCGTGACGAGGCGGAAATTCGCGGACATCGTCGAACCTATGTTGGGGCAATGCCCGGTCTGCTCATACAGGCACTGAGGCGCGTGCAGGTTCGCGATCCCGTCCTGATGATCGACGAGATCGACAAGATGTCCGGCGGCGGGCCATCGGGTGATCCGACGGCAGCCATGCTCGAGGTGCTTGATCCGAACCAGAACGACAAGTTCGTCGATCACTACTTGAACCTGCCCTTCGACTTGAGCGGCGCGCTGTTCATCTGTACGGCGAACAACTTGTTCGACATTCCGGCGCCCCTGCGCGACCGGATGGAGATCATTCGCATCGCTGGCTACACGATCGAGGAAAAGGTGGAGATCGCGTGGCGCTACATGCTGCCGCGGCTGCTCGTCGAGCATGGCATTGGCGACAAGGACATCCAGTTCACGGATGAGTCGCTGTCGTTCATCTCGAACCGATACTCGCGCGAAGCAGGCCTCCGCAACTTCGAGCGCAACCTGGCGGCGATCATGCGGCGGCGCGCGCGCAAGAAGGCGGACGGTGAGGAAGGCGCGTGGGTCATCGACGTCGACAAGGTCGAAGAAGTACTCGGCGTGCCGCGGTACGCGGTGGAAGAAGTGGACATCGTGCCGGAGATTGGCGTCGTCACGGGTCTCGCGTGGACAGCGTCAGGCGGCGACCTCATGGTGATCGAGGCGCTTCGCATGGCTGGCACAGGCCGTCTCACTGTGACCGGCCAACTTGGCGACGTGATGCGCGAGAGCGTGGATGCCGCCTTCTCGTATGTTCGCTCGCGAGCAGCGCAAATCGGAATCCCTGACGCTGCGTTTCGCGAGTTCGACGTGCACGTGCACTTGCCCGCCGGCGCGATCCCGAAAGACGGCCCAAGCGCGGGCATCTCGCTGACGCTCGCCATTGCGAGTGCGATTTCCCAACGACCTGTTCGGCGCGACGTCGCGATGACCGGCGAAGTGACGCTTCGCGGCAAGGTGCTGGAGATTGGCGGTGTGAAGGAAAAAGTGCTCGCCGCGTATCGCGCCGGGCTGCGCCAGCTCATCATGCCGAAGTCGAACGAAAAGGACCTGCGCGACATCCCCGACGAGGTGAAGACGCAGGTCGCCTTCAGCTTCGTGGCGACGATGGATGAAGTACTGCGCCTCGCGCTTCTACCCGCCGAGAAGGATGAGCCAACGCTGTCAGACGCACGTGCGGAGAACGCGCTCGAGACGGAGGCAACGGTGCCCATCACGAGCGAGACGGGCACTGTGCTCAGTGCGGACCGACCTTGATCGCGCTGGGATCGATCACGCCGGACATTCCGTCTGGTAGATCGCTGTAAATGACAACCGC
>JBDTXZ010000588.1:0-3342 GCA_040005935.1 bacterium
AGGATGACAACCGAGGTGCAGGTCCTTCGACTCGCTTCGCTCGCTCAGGATGACAGCATCAGTGCGGCAACGCGAACGCCACATACGCGTCGCTCGTCCTGGTGCCGAGTTTGCCGCCAGCTGCTGCGATCACCACGAACTGCCGGCCGCCAACCATGTACGTGCTCGGCGTCGCATAACCCGCGGCGGGAAGTGTCGTCTCCCACAATAATGCGCCTGTGCTCTTATCGAGAGCGCGGAACTTTTCGTCCTGCGTCGCGGCGATGAACACGACGCCACCGGCAGTGACGACCGGCCCACCGTACTGCTCAGTGCCGGTCGCCGGAACCCCCTTGGCTTTGAGCGCAGCGAATTCGCCGAGTGGGATTTTCCAGAGGTAGTTGCCGGTGTTGAGGTCGATGGCGTTGAGCGTTCCCCACGGCGGCTTTGCGGCGGGATACCCGCTCGAATCCCTCCAGCGTTCATAGCCGACAAAACGGTACGGCGATCGCGCAGTGTTCGCCGGGCTCGCATCGCCACCGAGTTCCTTTGCCACTCCTACGCTCGGCGTCTGCCCCAGCAGGTAGGCGGTGACAGCGTCGCGCTGCGCGACCGGCAGCGTTGCAAACGACGGCATGAATCCCTTGCCGCGATCGATGACGTCGCGAATCTGCGCTGCCGATAATTTCGCGCCGATGTTCACGAGCGGTGGCGACCGATCTCCATCACCGCGGCGAGTGACGCCATGACATGAGGCGCAACTGGCCTGATACACGGCCTCAGCGCTTCCTGCCGTCGGAGTTACCGGTGCGAGGGCGGCGATCCATGGGACGTCGTTGGCATTAACGTACAGGACGCCTGCTTCGCGATCGACAGCCGCGCCGCCCCACTCGCCACCGCCATCGAATCCGGGAAACACGACGGTCCCGCGTAAACTCGGTGGCGCGTACAAACCGTCCGACCGCAAGCTCCGAAACCGTGTAAGCGCCTCGGCGCTCCCGACGTCGGACGCCGTAAGCCGCTGGCGTGCGAAGGGCTCGGGTCGCGTGGGGTACGGTTGCGTGGGCCACGCCTGTTCCCCCGGGACATCAGAGGCGGGCACGGCTCGTTCCTCGATGGGAAAGAGTGGCGCGCCTGTCGCGCGATCGAAGAGGAAGACAAAGCCGGTCTTCGCAATCTGCGCTACAGCGTCGACGCGTTGGCCGTTCCGCATCACGCTCAGGAGATTGGGCGCCACTGGCAGGTCGCGATCCAGAATGTCGTGATGCACCGTCTGGAAGTGCCATACGCGCTTGCCTGTGGCCGCGTCGAGCGCGAGGAGCGAGTTGGCAAACAGGTTTGCACCGACGCGATTGCCGCCATAGAAATCCGGAGTCGCTGAGCCCGTGGGGACGTACACGATGCCACGCGGCACGTCGACGGCCATGCCGCCCCACGAATTTGCGCCACCGACGGTGCGCCATGCGTCTGCCGGCCACGTGTCGTACCCGAATTCCCCCGGCTGCGGGATCGTATGAAATGCCCAGCGCAGTGCGCCGGTGCGCGCGTCGAATGCACGCACATAGCCGGGCGCGGACCCATCGCCTTCGCCGACCCGCGATCCCTGAATGATGAGATCCTTGTAGATCACGCCAGGGCTCGTCGCGGTGACGGATTGATTGGCGCCGTCGCGTCCCAGTCCTTTCGCGAGGTCGATCCATCCGCCCGTGCCGAACGTGGTGATCAGTGTTCCCTTCGTTGCATCGAGCGCGTACAGCAGAGCGCCTGCTGTAAAAAGGATACGCCGCTCGTCGCCGTCTTCCCAGTACACGACGCCACGATTCGCGCCGCCGCCGTTGCCACCCGGTGGGTCGAACTTCCACACTTCCTCGCCGCTCTCGGCGCGCAAGGCAAACGCGCGTCCAGCGCCGGAGGTCGAGTACAGAAGGCCGTGCACGACAATCGGCGTCGCCTGAATCTGCGACGCCCCGCTGCCCGCCTCACCCGTGTGGTATGTCCACGCAACGGCGAGTCGGTTGACGTTCCCACGATCGATCTGCGTTAACGGCGAGTAGCGGCTGTTGCCGGCATCACCGCCAGTGATCGGCCAATCGCGTTCGTCGGAAGAGTGGTTGATGGAAACGTGGATGCAACCGATGGCGAGTACGAGGCTGAGCATCGTGATGCGATGCCCTCGCGGGCGAAGCAATCGAAGCGAGAGAGAGTTGCTCATCATGTCCAACGGTGCGAGCAAGAGTCTTTCCGCGCAACCATCGTGTCGTTTGTCGATTCCGCGGCGCCTCGTTCGTCGCACGTGCAGACCCCAACGAGGAGATCGCATGCCAGTTACACCGAAGACTCAACTCTGGATCGCCCGCATTCTCAGTGGCCTCGCCATCGCGTTCCTGGCGTTCGACGCAGGCATCAAGGTGTTGCAACTTGCGCCGGCGGTTGAAGGGACGCTCGCGCTGGGCTATCCGGCGACGAGCGTGCTTGGGATTGGGCTTCTGGAGTTCGCCTGCCTGGTCCTCTACGTCATCCCGCGCACCGCACCACTCGGCGCCATCCTGTTGACTGGCTACCTCGGCGGCGCAGTCGCGAGCAACGTGCGCCTGGGGAATCCGCTGTTTAGTCACATCCTCTTCCCGACGTACGTTGCCGCGTTAATCTGGGGAGGGCTCTACCTGCGCGACGCTCGGCTGCGGTTGCTCGTGCCGGTTCGTGCGCGCGGCTGACCGGTTAAGGGCAACTCATGATGGCGCGGTGCAATGATGTTCCGAGCGTTCGATCGGTGCTGGTGATTTTGGTCGGTTGGATATCGTGCGGTAATGACATCTTGCCTAGCAGCGTGCGCCGAGCGTACGCTTCGCTCACTGTGGTCAATTGCGGGAGTTCCCTATGGCAGGCGCAATGCGCGCGGCCGTCATGTTGATGACGCCCGACGAATTCCTTGTGCATCCGCTTTCGGACGTGAAGGCGGAGCTCGTGCGTGGTGAGCTGCGCGTGACGCCTCCTGCTGCTGGGCCGCACGGGTGTGTGGCGACCAACGTGGTTGGCCTATTGCTCGCCTACGTCAAAGGTCGCGACCTCGGGCGAGTGTTTACGGACGGCGTTGGCTACGAGCTCGTCCAGCTTCCACGCACGGTTCGCTGTCCAGACGCGTCGTTCGTGCGCGCAGATCGACTGCCGAAGGAAGGCATCGGTCATGGATTCCTGAAACTTGCACCGGATCTCGCGGTCGAGGTGTTGTCGCCGAGTGAGTCAGCGTCCGAGTTGGAGGAGAAGCTCGACGATTACCGTTCGTGTGGCACTCCGCTGCTCTGGGTGATCGATCCCGTGCGGCGCACGGTGATGATCGTCGCGAGTGATGCGCCTGTGCGATGG
>JBDTXZ010000589.1:0-3333 GCA_040005935.1 bacterium
CTCTTCGTCAAGTTTGTGTCCCTTCGCATCGTGAAAGTGGTCCGACGTCAGCGCCACTCTCTTGAAGTGACCGCGTTCATTCAGGTAGAAGTCGTCCGGTTCACCGCGCATGGTCAGGTTCATTCCGCCCATGTCCGGCCGCATGACGAGCTTGAAATCCTTTTGTCGTTCCGGAACGACTTCATACGTGCCTGGTCCTGTTTGGCGCACGAGTTGATTCGGCGCGCGCTGTTGCGGCGGAATCGTGTCGACTGGACTGTACGGCTTGTAATTCGCGACGTACATGTCGAGCGTCCCATCGCCATCCACGTCGGCCATTGTGATCGTCGTGCCACCTCGTCCGGTCGCATCGAGACCGAGATCACGATGTTCCGTAAAGTGACCCTTGCCGTCGTTGACGAAAATGGCGTTGGGGCCCGCCGTTGCGACGAGAACCAGGTCGAGATCACCGTCGCCATCGATGTCGGCAAACGCGACGCCACTGGTGTGCCGGTCGCACGCGCCAACGCCCGCGCTCTTGGTGATGTCCTCGAACTTCCAGCCGCCACGGTTTCGATAGAGCGCACTGCACCCCTGCGTCTTTGCGAGGAAGACGTCGACCATTCCATCGCCATCGACGTCGCCGAGGGCCACGCCAGCGCCTTCTGCGAGCATGCGATTCCCGAGCAGCACCGAGTCGCTTACCGCGTTCTGGAAATCGATGCCGCTGCGGCCTCCCTCCATGTGCGTAAAACCAGGCACGCCTGAAGCGACGTCGAGCTCTCTCCACCGATAGCCCGCTTCCTGATGCCACGGCGGTACAGGTTTTGGTCCGCAGGCGAACGCGAATGCGCTACACGCCAGCGTCGCAGACAACAGTGCGCGCGCCTTCATGATTTAGCCGACCTATTGAAACGTGCAACGACCGTTGCGCCGATGCACGTGCCTAATGCCCTTCCGTTCACGTTCGCCGACGGAAAATGAATTCCGCCGTATACGCGTGACATGCCAGCCTCTTCGGCTGCCACGTTGAACGACTCGAACTGCCGCACTGCGTTTCCGATCGAGAGCCCTGTGCTATCGACAAAGGCAACCGGCCCAATGAGCGACGTCAGCACCGTCGCTGCCGCTGCTGACTGCGTCGAATGTCCCGACGGATACTCGGGGAATGGTGGCGTCGCGATGAGCGGCTCCCACGTCGACTCAATGGTACGGCGAATGAAGGGGCGCGGCCGCAAATAGTTGTGACGATACTTGTAGCCCCAACTTGCGATGAATGCATCGGCCATCGCCACCGATGTCAGCACCATCACACGCGCACCATCGGGCGCAGACAAGTGGCGCTCACTCACCATCTGGCTGGCAATCGAGATCCAGTGCCCAACCGGTGTACCGGATTCGCCGGCGTTGTCTGCCCAATAGAACGCGATGGCTCGCTGTTCCGGTGTCAGCGTGGCCCTGGTCACCTGAACGAACTTCGCATCGAGGTACGCCACCGACGTCGTGGCGAGCGAGTAGGACGGCGCGTCCGGCAGCGGGCACTCATCCCAGCGCTTCAACACAAACGGTCGTACCTGCGCCCAGTACGGCTCTGACATTCCCGACATGTTCACGGCGGGCAGTGTGGCGTTTTGTTTCTTCGGCCGGTTGAGAATCAGGCCACGATCACTCACCGATCCCGGCCGCATGATGTTGGCAGGATTGTCCAATCCAACGAACTCGCTGGCACCGGAAAGATTCTGCTGCGCGAACGTGTTTCCCGGTGCGTCGTTCACCCAGAGGCCCAGGCCAATGGGCGGAACGTATTTGCGACCGCGCGTGCTGTCGAAGCCGTCCGTGCGCGACCACGCAACAATCGCGAGGCCGATTCGATGTCCGATGTCGCTCGACTGCTGCTTCGCGTCGTCTCGCACGCCAGACGCGACACGAGCGCCCACGAGGGAATCGGCAAGGCGTGCGACCGCAGCGCGCGTCGTGGGCAGTGTCTCTCGCAACAGCGAGTCCATCACCACGCGCTCCGCCGCCACAGCGGCGAGGGTGCCGTCGTACTCTCGGCCCTCTTCTGGCTTGGGCAACTGTGGAAAGCCGTTGAGCGCGCCGCTCAGTGGCGCCATTCGCGCGTCGGCCACAGCCAGTCCCGCATAGAGCGCGGTGGTGGCGTATCCCAGAAGCCGCGATGCGACCGGCGGTGACACGCGCTCGACGCGAAAGGTGCCATACATCGTCTGCATCCAAGTCGCCACCATGGTCGGATCGACGGCGGGCGGTCGAGCGCACGACACAAGCCACGCGGCCGCCGCCAACGCGGCGGCCGGTCTGAGCGATATGGGAGTCATTCACGGGATATCGGGGATTTGCGAATCTACCATCGGAACTCGACTTCCTGCCGGCAAGACCAGACTTCCCGCAGGACTCGTCTTGACGCGTCGGTGCCGGGAGTGAACTATCTGACACAACTGCATTTTCACTATGCGAATCTCTCTCGCGAGCAGGACCAGCGCGCGGGCGGCGCGATGGGAGCTTGTCCGCATGCGAACGAATAAGCGAGGCGCCTTTCATTTCAGCGAGATTTCAGCGGGCGCGCACTTACTCGTCGCGCGCAAGCTTGGCCACGGGCCGCTCGACACGAAACTTGTTTCGCAGTGCGGTGTGCTGGTGACCTGGACTCGTCGTTGAAGCGCACGTCGTCCAGCCGAGCCGAAAGTTATCGCGCCGTCGCACCGCTGTGCATCGCGCTCGTCACCATCGCCGTATTTCTTCCGGCACTATACAACGGCTTTGTCAGTTGGGATGACGAGAAGAACTTTCTCGTGAACCCGAACTATCGCGGGCTCGGCGTGCATCAGCTGTCGTGGATGTGGACGACATTCCACATGGGGCACTACGTGCCGCTCTCGTGGATGACGCTGGGGATGGACTACCTGCTCTGGGGAATGCGCCCCGCGGGGTACCATCTCACGAGCGTCGTGATTCACGCCCTGGACGCCGTCATCCTCTATTTCCTGGCGCGGCGGCTGTTCCTCATCAGCGGAATCGGCGCAGGCGACGAAGGCGCGCTGACACTCCCCGCCGCATTCGCCGCGCTCGTCTTCGCCATTCATCCACTGCGCGTAGAGTCGGTTGTGTGGGTGACCGAGCGACGCGATGTGCTCTCCCTGATGTTCTACCTGTTGAGCATCATTGCGTTTCTTCGGGCGCGCAATGCGAATGGGCGTCGGCGAAACTGGTACTGGGCGTCGGTCACCCTGTATCTTTGCGCGCTGCTGTCCAAGGCCACCGCGATGACGCTCCCCGCGGTGCTCCTTGTCCTCGACGTCTATCCGCTGAAGCGCCTCCCGGCAAACGACAGCTGGT
>JBDTXZ010000590.1:0-3331 GCA_040005935.1 bacterium
ACCGGCAACAAGTTCGAATTCCGCGCGGTGGGCTCGTCGGCATCCATCGCGTTCCCGATCGTGCTCTTGAACGCAGCCGTCGCAGAAGCACTCGGTGAGATCACCGAGCAGATCGCCGCGAACATGAAGCGCGGGAAGTCGGTTGACGACGTGGTGTTGGGTGTCGTGCGCGAAGCCTTCAAGGAGACGTCGGCCATTCGCTTCGAGGGCAACAACTACTCGGAGGAGTGGGTGAAGGAGGCGGAGAAGCGCGGCCTGCCGAATTTGCGCCGTTCGCCGGAGGCGTTGGATCAGCTGCTCACGCGCCAGTCGCGCACATTGCTCACCAAGCTCGGCATCTTCACGAAGGCGGAGCTGGAGTCACGTTTCCATGTGCGTCTCGAGCGATACATCAAGGACATGCTCATCGAAGCACATACGTTGAAGGAGATCATCGACACGCTCATCCTTCCAGCCTCGTTCAGCTACTCCGGATCGCTTGCGGCGTCAGCCGCGCATGCAGTAGCGGCAGGCATCAAGAGCACACCACAGGTTGCGGCGGCAAACGAGATTGGCGAGATGATCGAGACGTTGCGCGAGCGTCGGGATGCGCTGGATTCCGTCATCGGAAAGGCCGAGCACATGCACGACGATGCGGTAAAGCAGGCGAAGTTGCTCACGGGTGCCGTGGCGGACGCGATGGCCTCGGCGCGTGAAGCGAGTGATGCACTGGAGCTCAAGGTGTCGGACGACGTGTGGCCGCTTCCGAAATATCGGGAGATGCTGTTCCCGGTCTGATCGGCTGTCATCCTGAGCGAGCGTTAGCGAGTCGAAGGATCTGCACCTCTCAACGAGGTGCAGATCCTTTTTACTACTTCGCCGCCGCGGGGAACGCTGGGAGCTTTCCGACATCTCGCACATCGTGCTGGATGATCACGGTGGCCTTCAGGTTTTCCGCGATCTTCTTGAAACGATCGAGCGACGCCAGCGATGCCGCGCGATCTGTATTGAACGTGGGCACGCCGTTGCCGTCATAGTTCTCGTGAAAGTGCGAGAGATCGCCGGTGATGAGTACCGGCCCCATGTCTTTCAGTCGCACCAGCAAGCTGTGATGCCCCGGCGTGTGCCCAGGCATGTTGAGCATGATCACCGTTCCATCGCCGAAGACGTCCTTGTCTCCCGCCTGCGGCTCGACCTTTCCGCCGCCAGTAATCCAGTTCGCGAACGACGCCGGACTCACAGGAGACTTTGGATCGGTGAGTACGTCCCAATCACCCTTGCCGATCAACAACGTCGACTGCGGAAGGGTGCTCACTTGTCCAGTGTGATCACCGTGATAGTGGCTGATGCCCACGTACTTGACCTGCGCGGGCTTCACCTGTAGCTGAGCCAGTAGATCGACGAGACTGACCTTTGGCGCCGTCGGTGTTCCATTGGCGGGATTCCCCGTGTCCCACACGAGGTAGTCGTCGCCGTGCCGCACGAGATAGCAACTGAACGTCAGCTGCACCTTGAGCCCGTTGAGGGCGTACGTATCGGAAAAGCGTCCGACGTCCGACGGGGGCGCGCCCGTTCCGCAGTCGAGACGGGTGAGCGTTACTACCGCCGACGGCACCGGCGCCTGCGCTGAAATCAGAGCCGGAACCGCGAGCGTCCCTGCAATGGCCAACGTGAAAAGTGTGTGCTTCATGATGCTCCGTTGAGTTGTGACGGTCGACCGCGCAGCGTCGCTTCTGGTTCCAGCGACGATAAGCACGGAAGGCCTCTAGCGGGAGCCTGTTGCTTGTATGCAACTTGGTACACATGACTGAGACCGCCTCTGAAGCCATACCGTACTATCTCCCCACCGGAACCGAGATAGAGACCTTCACCGCCTGCTTCACCCAGAAGCTTCCGGTCCTCCTCAAGGGACCCACCGGCGTCGGAAAGAGCCGCTTCGTGCACCACATGGCAGCCCGGCTGAAGCGACCGCTCATCACCGTCGCCTGCCACGACGACCTATCGGCCAGTGACCTTACTGGCCGATATCTCATTCAGGGGAGCGAGACCGTGTGGTCGGACGGGCCGCTCACCCGCGCAGCGCGCATCGGGGCCATCTGCTACCTCGACGAGCTCGTCGAGGCGCGACAGGACACCACGGTCGTCATCCACCCGCTCACGGACGATCGCCGAGTGTTGCCGCTGGAGAAAACGGGCGAGCTCATTCACGCGGCGCCGGGATTTCTGCTTGTGGCGTCGTACAACCCTGGCTACCAACGCGCCATCAAGGACCTCAAACCGAGCACTCGGCAACGATTCGTGAATATCGAGTTCGAGTTTCCGCCGGCGGCGGCGGAGACGGAAATCGTCATGCACGAAGGGGGAGTGGACAGGCGCATCGCGTCGACGCTGGTTCGGGTGGCTGAGAAGACGCGTCACCTGCGAGATCAGGGGTTGCAGGAAGGTCCGGGGACGCGAGTGCTCGTCGCAGCGGCGCGCCTGATTGCCGGTGGTGTGTCACCACGAGATGCCTGTCATGCGGCCATCACAACTGCACTGACTGATGATGCGGATCTTCTCGCTGCGGTTGACGACGTCATCTCTGCGCTGATCTAACGGTGGCCCGCAAGCCAACGCGGTTCTGGCATCCGGCGCGACGCATGCTCACGCGCGCGCAGGAGACAGTGCGATCGGTCGTTGCCCGTGATCGGGGTGTGCCCACTCTGGATGACGTACGTCCGCGGCTGCAGCACTATCTCAGGGCGATGTATGGTGAGACGGTGATGATCGAATCGCTCGCACCTCCGAAGGAAGCGGGTTGGCCTGTACGCGTGCTGCGCCAGCTCGCGCTCGTGAGGGAGCGTGGGAGGTCCGAGAGCGATGCGGAACGCATCCGTCTTCCCGCGACACTGCCGGGCCAGCGTGCCGGTGTGTCGCCACTCGAGCAATATCGCGTGATTGCCGTTCAGCATGCGGAGCGAATGCGTCGCGCGACTGCGTGGCATGCGCGCGAGGTGAGTACGGATCTCGAACGCGATCTCTTCCAGCTCGCGGAAGCGGCGGCTGTCGACGCGCAGGTTGTTGAACACCAACCAGGTCTCCGTGCAGCGTTGGATGCCGCGCGCGCTGAATCGATGACGCAACGACCTAAGCCGCGATGGCGGACCGACATCGAGCTTCGGGTCGAGGAGATGGTTCGTCGCGCGTGGCCTCGGCAGGACATCGACGCGGGTGGTGACGCGGACTTTATCGACGTACCGCTTTACAATGACGCCGAATCGAACGCGACGTGGGCTCGTCGCACGGCGAATGCGCTGGAGGCGCAGTACGGACGGAAGGCGGCGCGTGCCTATCGGCGCGTGCCGGAGATCAC
>JBDTXZ010000591.1:0-3326 GCA_040005935.1 bacterium
CCGGCCGAGCTCGTAGTCCACCCGATAGTCCACGTCGCGAATGAGGGGACGCCCATCGATCACCACCCGCTCCGAGCCCGGGCGCACTTGCACGCTGCCCAGCACGACGGCGCCTGCGTCGGCGGAGGCCTCCGTTTCGTAGCCCACCTTCAGCCGATAGACGTTGGCGGGATGCTGCGGCGAGTAGAGGTATTCGCCGGGTGTCGAGTAGATCACTTCGTTCGTGGGATTTCCCGGCTCGACGAGACCAGAATCCTTTTTCGCAAACGGCTGTAGCGACGGGAATACGACAAAGTGATCGCGAATGATGCGGCCGGTGCTCGACGCGCTTGCGCTGGATGCGATGCCGAGTGATGCTGCGCTGGCGAGTCCAGCTGAGCCGCCAGCCGCTGCGCTGTAATTGGGATCGGTTGGTCGCGGCCAGAGGCGGTTCTCGATGTCGAAGCTTGCGGGATTCACCGGCTGCGCGAGCCCGAACATTTGCAGGAACGTGGCGAAGTTTCCGCTCGCGGGTTTCTCCTGATCGCCGGCACCGTTCACGACACGCAGTCGAGTGGAGTTGCGCACGATCTCTTCACCGCCAACGCGATACACCGAACGGATCTCGCGACGGAATGCGGCAGAGCCTGGAACGACGTTGGGGTCGAAGATGAGGTTCGCGGTCTGGTCGCCCGCAACTCCCGTGTATTGCAGGTCGGGCGTACCAGCACTGAGCGGCAGCGTGACGTCTTGTCCGTTCACACGCACCGTGTACGCGACCACGAGTCGCTCGTTGCTTTCGTTGAGTGGCCGCACGAGCGCGAACCAGAGCTGCGAGGGATCGAGATAGTAGTCCACACCCTCGCGCAACACGTCGTACGTCTGCCGGCCGCGGCCGGGATCACCCAGGACGCGCAAGCGCGGGCCGTTTGGATTCTGCGGCTGCGTGCCGAACTGCACGCGATAGAGCACAATGCGCCGAGGACGGATGGTATCCGGGAGCGTTGCGGCGATTGAGGCGAGCTGGTTGCGATCGAGGATATCGATGCGCGGGTACGTGCCGGTGAACAGCGCGGGATCGACGGTGAAGAAGAAGCGGCGCGCCTCGATTTCATTGTCCTTGATTTCACGCTCTGCGCTCTGGAGCGTGCGATCACCGATGTAGAAGACGCGATCGCGCACGATGTTTCCCTTTTGCTGGGCGGCGATGCCCTGCACGCGGAATCGCCCAACTTTCCCCACCGCCTGTACCCCGTAATTCCCGCTCGGCACTCCACTCGAGAGGAAACGAGTGGAGGGCACGGTGAAGGCGACGTTGCCGACCTCGAGGCGCTGGAGGCGGTCGGTTGCCTTGCCTTCGTAGAAGATGTTGACCGCGTTGGACGCGTCGAATTCGCGGAGGTTGTCGAAGTCGACGTTCACGTGCACACGATCGGCAACCGTGCCAGAGCTGCGCAGGGTGAATTGCGGGCTACCGAACACCGGATTGAATGAGTTGTCGCACACAAACCCGGAGCCGAGGAAGGTTCCGCCGGCGCACCGATCGTCCTGGGTCCGCTTTGCGCTCAGCTCGAAGCGCGTGTGCACATCGAGCGTGAGGTCAGCGCGTGGGCCGAAGAGCCCGCCCTTCTTTACGGTATCGCTGACCGCCGGCGCCTTCGGCATACGAACGCGCTTCGTGGAGTCTGCACCGGGCGGGCGCAGGGTATCGACGCGCACGGAGTCGACGCGCGGTACCGGTGCGGGTTGCACCGGCTGTTGCGCGCAGAGAGGCAGAGGCCGGGCGAACGCCGCAACCGCGGCGAGGAACCGGAGAACGCGCACCAAATCCAGGGAGGCGGGGTACAGACCGACCGCGGCCGTTCGAAAGTCGCCTGAAACGCGGAATCTCGGCCGGCGGCGCGCTCAAGGAGCATTAGACTTGAATTTCCGCGTCGCTCGTGCGG
Source organism: bacterium (assembly GCA_040005935.1). GTDB lineage: Bacteria > Gemmatimonadota > Gemmatimonadetes > Gemmatimonadales > Gemmatimonadaceae > AG11. The sequence continues at coordinate 1,926 of JBDTXZ010000591.1, forward strand.
AATTTACAGGCTGCGACGCACGCTACAAGCCTGTGCTGTTCTTGAAGTTCCATGAGTCGTAAAGGTTCTTCGCTGCGCTCCATTCGCGTCGCTCGAGGGCAGGCACGACGACAACTGTTGCTGTTTCTACCGCCATTCGCACCCTGGGCCCACGCGTGAAGATCATCAGCAAGTACGTCGTCAGGGAGCATGCAGGGCCCTTTGTGTTTGCGCTGACCGCGCTGACGTCGATCATGCTGCTCAACTTTATCTCTCGCCAATTCGGCGAGTTGGTGGGCAAGGGCCTCCCCGCGAAGGTGATCGGCCAGTTCTTCCTGCTGTCCATTCCGTTCACCATTGCGCTCACCGTCCCCATGTCGGTGCTGGTGGCGGTACTCTACGCGTACAGTCGGCTTGCCTCAGAGAATGAAGTCACGGCGCTCAAGGCCAATGGCGTGAGCCCATGGCGGCTCGTCATCCCGTCCATTCTGGGTGGCGTGCTGATGTCGGTCGGCCTCCTGGCGTTCAACGATCAGGTGCTGCCGCGCGCGAATCACCAACTCAAGACATTGCAGGACGACATCGCGCAGACGAAGCCGAGCCTGTTTCTCAAGGAGCAGGTGATCAACTCGATTGCCGAGGGGAAGTTCTATCTCAAGGCGGACAAGGTTGATCAGGCGGGCGGTCGCATGATGAAGGTCGTGATCTACAATCTCGCTGACCCTCAGCGGCGTAAGACCATCTACGCTGACAGCGGGCACATTCAATTTGCGGCCAACCGAATTGACCTCGATCTGACGCTGTACCACGGGCAGATGCAGGAAGTGTCGACGGAAAAGCCCAGCCAGTTGGACCGGCTGTTCTTCGATCAGGACCGCATCAGGATTGCCAACGTCGGCAGCGGTGGCTGGAAGCAGAGCGCGGCGGACTCCACGTCGAAGGGCGACCGCGAAATGAGCGTGTGCGAAATGCAGCAGCGGCTCTGGCGCGCGACGACCCAGTACGAGATGGATCGAAAGGAATATGAAGAGGCCAAAAAATTACCGGCCGACGCTGCCCCGACCTTCACTCCGGCCAAGCGGATTCCGTCCAACGAACCACGCGGACTGGGCTGGGCGTACTGTGAAATGCTCAAGGCGGTGAGTGGCATTCGCGAGGCGCATGCTGCGGACGTGAATTCTGCGCGCCTGCACAAAGTGCAGATCCTTCGACTCGCTTCGCTCGCGCAGGATGACAAGCAACAGGACACGACGAAAAAGCCGGTGCAGGACACCACAAAGAAGCAGGCGAAAGACGCTGTGAAGGCAACTGCGGAAAAAGTTAACCAGCCATACGTGACTGAACGCTGGATTGGTGGCATGCTGACAAACGTGGCAACGGTTAGCCAGCAGGTTAAGAAGTTGAAGGATCTCGAGAAACGTC
>JBDTXZ010000592.1:0-3324 GCA_040005935.1 bacterium
TGCACCTTTAACATGAACCGTTCGCCGCGCTCATTCACAAGAATCGCCCCCTCGCCGCGCACCGCCTCGCTGATCAATGCCAGCGGATTCTCTGGGGTGTCGAGTGCCGTGGGATGAAACTGCACGAACTCCATGTCGGCAAGCGTCACCCCCGCGCGATGGGCAATGGCGTATCCGTCCCCCGTGGCGACGACTGGATTCGTGGTGTAGCGATACACCTGCCCGCACCCTCCCGTGGCGAGCACCGATGCGTCGGCAATGATCTCGACGGGCTTTCCCGCCACACTCGCCCGCACGCCAATGCACGCACCGCGCTGGACGATGAGGTCGAGCACACGCGCACGCTCCAATACCGTGATGCGCTTGCTCCGCCGCACGCGCGCAATGAGCGTCCGCGCCACTTCCGCGCCTGTTTGATCGCCGTGCGCGTGAACAATCCGATTGGTCGAATGCGCGGCCTCGAGCCCGAGCAGCAACTCACCCTTGGGGTCCAGGTCAAATTGTGCGCCGGCCGTCTGGAGCTCACGCACACGCGCCGGCCCTTCCTCCACGAGCACCTGCACCGCAGCAGCATCACAGAGCGCAGCGCCTGCGGCCAGCGTGTCCTGCCGGTGCAGCTTGGGCGAGTCACCAGCACCAAGCGCCGCGGCAATGCCGCCCTGCGCATACGCGGTAGCACTGTCGAAGAGCGATCGCTTGGTCAACAGCAACACGTCGCCGTGCTGTGACGCGCGCCACGCAGCATGAAGACCGGCCACACCGCTTCCCACAACCAGGAAACGGGTGCGAAGGCGCGTGGGCAGATGTGTTTTTGGGCGAGCAGCCATAGATCATATTTTACATGGAGGGCGTGGCCCGTGCGCGGCCTGCCTTGCCCGCCTCCGGCCCACGCACGACTTTCCGCGTCATGCGGAAGCTGCTCTTCTTCGTGGCCGTCCTTCTGGGCGTCCACGTTGCCCTCCTTTTCGTTCATCCCTCCGGTGCCGCGGTGCCACCCGTGGGCGAGGCCGTCGATGTCGGCATCGTCTTCGACATGGGTGGACGAGGCGACAAGTCGTTCAATGACGGCGCCTACATCGGTGCCGAGCGCGCCGAAAAGGAACTGGGCGTTCGCGTCCGGTTTATCGAACCCGGCGAAGGCTCGGATCGAGAAGCTGGACTTCGGCTCCTCGCCGCCGAGGGCATGGATATCGTCATCGGCGTCGGCTTCATCTTCACGGACGACCTCACGCAGCTCGCGAAAGAATACCCGAATACGAATTTCGCCGGCGTGGACTATTCCGTGTCACAGGACAAGGACGGCAAGGTGATTCAACCGCCGCCGAACCTCGCGGCGCTGAAGTTTCGCGAGGAGCAGGGGTCGTTCCTTGTCGGCGCCATTGCCGCGCTTGTCGGGAAGTCAAAAAAAGTCGGCTTCGTGGGCGGCATGAACTTCCCGCTCATTCACAAGTTCGAGCTCGGCTACATCGCCGGTGTGAAGTCGGTATGTCCCGATTGCGAGGTTATTACCCAGTATGCCGGCGTGACGCCCGAAGCATTCCGCAATCCTGGCAAGGGCAAGGAGCTGGCGCTCAGCCAATACCAACAAGGCGTCAACATCATCTTCCACGCGTCCGGCTCAACGGGACTCGGCGTCTTCGAAGCCGCGCGGCAGACGAACAAGCTCGCGATTGGCGTTGACGCGGATCAGTACAACGAAGCGCCCGGCTTCGTGCTCACGAGCATGGTGAAGGGCGTCGACAACGCAGTATTCGACGCGATCAGGCGCGTGAAGGAAACGCGGTTCAAGGGCGGCATCTACCAGTACGGTTTGGCCGAGGGTGGCGTCGGCTACGTCTACGACAAGAACAACGAGAAGATGATTCCAGCCGCCGTGCGCGCCCGAGTGGAAGCGCTCAAGCAGCAGATCATCGCCGGACGCATCATCGTGCCAAGCACCAAATGACGCGAATGCACAGCGCGTGTAGGGCAGCGTTTGTCGTCCTGAGCGAAGCGAAGGACCTGCACTTATGACGCCCCTTGCCATCCGCCTGAAGGGCATCGAGAAATCATTCGGCCCCGTACAGGCAAATCGCGGCGCCGAGCTCGAAGTCGCCCAAGGCGAAATCCACGCCCTCGTCGGAGAGAATGGCGCCGGCAAGTCGACGCTGATGCGCATCCTCAGCGGGCTCTACGCCCCGAATGCGGGAACGATGGAGGTGAACGGCCGGGACGTCACCGGCTGGTCCACGTCCGAAGCGATCGACAGCGGCGTTGGCATGGTGCACCAGCACTTCATGCTCGTGCCGACGCTCACCGTCGCCGAAAACGTCGTGCTCGGATCCGAGATTACCAAGGGAATCGTGCTCGATCGCGTGGCCGCGGAGCGAGCCGTCCACGATCTCAGTGTTCGCACAGGACTCGCCGTCCCCGCCAACAGGCTGGTCGCCGACCTGTCGGTTGGCGAGGCGCAACGCGTCGAGATCCTGAAGACGTTGTATCGCGGCGCGAAGATCCTGATCCTCGACGAGCCCACGGCGGTGCTCTCGCCCTTTGAAGTGCGCGAGCTCTGGGCAGTGCTGCGTTCCTTGCGCGACGCTGGCGGCACGGTTGTGCTCATTACGCACAAGCTCGACGAAGTCATCGAAGTGTCCGATACGATCACCGTGATGCGGCAGGGTGCCACGGTCGCGCGCATGCCCAGCGCGGGCGCGACGCCGCAGGCCATCGCACGCGCGATGGTCGGGCGCGACGTTGCCTTGGCCCTCGATGCCGATTACGCGGGCAGCACGATCTCCGGCGCATCCGCGGGAGCCCCGCTGCTCGACGTCAGGAATCTCACTGTCACGGGCACTCGCCGCACCGCAGTCGTCGACGACGTGAGCTTCAGCATCGCACCGGGCGAGATCCTCGGCATCGCAGGTGTCGAGGGCAACGGGCAAACCGAGTTGATCGAAGCGCTCGCGGGCCTGCGTGTCGCACGCGGGACGATCAACCTCGCGGGGCACGACCTCATTTCGTGCTCGGTACGCGAACGCGGCGACATGGGGCTCTCGCACATCCCGGAAGACCGCCACGAACGCGGCCTCGTGCTCGATTACAGCATTGCCGAGAACCTCATTCTCGGACAGCAGCATCGCTTTACGCATGGTCCGACGCTCGACGCCGAGCGCATCGCGGCGAATGCCGCGGATCTGATCAGCCGCTACGATATTCGTCCTGCCGACGCGACACAGGCCGCGCGCGCTTTGTCGGGCGGCAATCAGCAGAAGATCGTTGTCGCACGAGAAATGGCGCGCGACTTCAAGGTGCTGCTCGCGGCGCAACCCACGCGCGGCGTCGACG
>JBDTXZ010000593.1:0-3319 GCA_040005935.1 bacterium
CGCATCTGCGCGTTCACGTTCACCAACAAGGCCGCCGGCGAAATCACGCATCGCCTCGAATCGCGCCTTGGTGTGGCGGCCGAGAAGATCAAGCGCGGAACCATTCACGCGTTCTGCGCGGAGCTGCTACGTGAGCTCGGCACCGCTGTGCTGCTCGAGCCCGGCTTCGGCATAGCCGATGAGGAATACCAGCTCAACGTTCTCCGACGCATCGAGGGCCCACGCAAATGGCACCGCAGCGTGCTCACGCGCTTCTCGGCGCACCGCTTCCGCGGCGATCCGCTGCAGCACAACGACCTGGTGCTGTTCCACCGATACGAACGCTTTCTCGCTGATCGCAAGCTGGTGGACTTCGACAGCCTTGTTCTCAAGGCCGCCGAGTTGCTCGAGAGCGCAAGCGACGCCGCGAATCAGCTGCGGGCGCGATGGGACGTCGTTCTCGTCGACGAATTTCAGGATCTCAATCCAGTGCAGTATCGCGTAATCAAGGCACTCGCCCGCAACCATCGGCACGTGTTCGCCGTCGGTGATGACGAACAGTCCATCTACTCGTGGGCCGGCGCAGATCCAAAGGTGTTCACGAGTTTTGTCAACGACTTCAACATCGCGACGAAGATTCACCTCGAGGAGAATCGGCGCTGTCCGTCTGATGTCTTTGCGCTCGCGCGCAAGCTCATGCTCGCCAACACGCCCATCTTCGCAGATCGCATCATCCCGCGCGCGGATCGAGCGTCGACCTTCCCGATCTCGACGCTCGCGTTCGATACGGACGACGAAGAAGAAGCGTGGATGGTTGCCGATATCCGTCGCGACCATGACGAGCATGGCCATCGTTGGGGCGACGTCGCGCTACTCTATCGCAAGCACGACATTGGCAGCCGGCTCGAAGCAGCTTTCCTGAATGCGGGCATTCCCTGTCGGCTGGCGCAGGGCCGTGCGCTCGCCGACGACCCAGTCGTCGCCTATGTGCTGGCGGCCGCCCGCGTGATCGCCTTTCCGGACGACGTCGTGTATCGCGAGGCGTTTTTTCGCGTCGTGCTGCCGCGCGCCTTGTTCGATGAAGCGCAGGCAAAAGCGGAAGGCAGCCAGCGTGAGTTGCGCCTGCAACTCCGTTTCATGGCGACGCAATTGCCCAAGGTCGATGAGACAGCGCGACAGATTCGCCGAGCGCTCGCGGACTGGAAGAACCTCGAGGCAGTGGGGCGGCAGCATACAACGCTGACGGGACTCATCACGGAATTATTGTCGCGGCGAGTGGGCAAGCTGCGCTCCGTGCTCGACGACCGGCATGATGAGCTCAGCGATCCTGCCTCGTTGCCCGACGTCGTGCGTCTCGCCGACAGGCTACGCGACGCGCGCAGCCGACGCGTCGCCGTCTGGATTCCACCCATGAAAGGCGTCGACATTCCGATCAAGGGAATGCTTACGGACATCGGCATCAATGCCGTGCGCGGAACGCTCGCTCCCGCTGGAGCAGAGCGGCTCAGCCTTGACGACGTACCATCTGTCGGCTTGCCACTCGGCGTCTTCAAGGCGGCGCAGCTCCTTGAGCTGAACGATGCATCGTCCACGTTTACGAGCTTCACTGCGTTCGATCTCGAGACGACCGACAACGACACCACGAAGGCGGAAATCGTCGAGATCGCCGCCGTTCGTGTGCGTGATGGAATGGTCGTCGACGAGTTTACATCGCTCGTGAAGCCACGCGTGCGCGTGACCGCTGGTGCATTCGCGACACACGGCATCAGCGACGCAGAGCTCGTGAACGAGCGATCGTTCGCCGACGTCTGGCCAGAGTTCCGTTCGTTCTGCGGCGACGACGTCATCGTCGCCCACAACGGTTACGATTTCGACTTCAAGATCATCAACCGCATGGCCAGGGAGATCGGCAAGAAGTTCGATCTCTGCACGTTCGATACACTTCCGATGGCGCGCGATCTGTCGGCAACGAGTCGCAAGCTCGTGGATCTCGCGCGCCAGTTTGGTGTCGACGCTGGACACTCGCACCGCGCACTCGACGACACGCGCACGTTGGCGCACGTGCTGCTCGCGCTCGACGACGCAAAGCGCGCACGCGCGCGCAAGACGACTCACGTCGACCTGCTCGGTCACCTTGGCGTCGCGCTCGCGCTGTGCGACGAAAAGACATTGTGCGAGGAAGCAGTTCTCTTCCGCGGCATCAGTCGTGTCTTTGCTCTCGGCGCCTATAGCGGCGCGCTCGACTGGTACGAGCGCGAAACCGGCGACGACATCACCATCCCCGACGCCGACGAAGTGATCAAGCTGCTCGGCGGCGCAGAGCTGATGGTGAAGATTCGCACCGTAAAGAGCGCAGACGAGCGCTATCCCGCCGCGATGATGCGCATGCGCCGGCTGATTGCCGAGATTCCCGATGGGCCGTTGAGTGCGCAGCTGACACTGTTTCTCGAGCGCGCCGTGCTGTCGCGACTGGACGGACAGGAACCGGAACGCATGCGCGTCAACCTGCTCACGCTGCATTCCACGAAAGGACTCGAGTTCTCGCGCGTGTACGTCGTCGGCGCAGAGGATGATCAGTTGCCCGGAAGCTCGGGAAGCAAGGCGCCCAAGCCCGAAGAGGTCGAGGAAGCCCGACGTCTGCTGTATGTTGGGATGACGCGCACCCAGGACCGGCTCGTCATGACGCGCGTCGCGTCGCGAGGAGGAAAGCCGACAGGCGGACATCGGTTCCTCGATGAGATGGCACTCACACCAAAGGCACCATGAGCGCAACGGAATGGAAAGTCGCGGTTGGCGCGGAGCAGACGACTGCCGTGTATGAGCCGGCGGAGTCGGGAAGCGACGTTGCGGTGTTCGTGTGCGCGCACGGCGCTGGCGGCAGCTTGTCGGACCGCTCAACGCTCGCGACGTCCAAGGCTTTACGCGCGCGCGGCTTTGGCGTCGTGCGCTTCAACTTTCTCTATCGTGAGAAAGGCTCTAGCCGGCCGGACGCCATGCCGAAGTTGATGCCGACGTTTGCCGCCGTGGTCGAGCGCACCCGTGCGGAGCTTGGCCGGAAGGCGCCGCTCATCATCGGCGGACGGTCGATGGGTGGACGGGCCGCGTCGATGCTGGCCGCCGACGGTTTCGACGCTGACGGGTTGTTGCTGCTCGCCTATCCATTGCACCCGCCCGGACAGCCCGAGAAGCTGCGGGATGCGCATCTGTCGAGTATCACCATGCCCGTGTTGTGTTTTTGCGGGACGCGCGACCCGTTCATTACGCGCGAGCTTATGGAGCGTGCGCTCACGACGGTGAAGGCACCTTGGGACATGCGTTGGGTCGAAGGGGCGGACCACAG
>JBDTXZ010000594.1:0-3317 GCA_040005935.1 bacterium
GCTTCTCGAGGAAGTCGCGCAGAAAGGGATGCACAAAGTACCGTCTGCCGGCGCCGAGGCCGGCGTCGTCGTGCATGCGCAGCGGCTTTACGAGATAGCGCCTGATCAGCCGATCGAGTGCGCTGTCGAAGTCGTCTGCCTCCAGACCCGACGTGGCCACGAGTCCTTCGCGAAGCGCCGGTCGCACGAAGACGACGATGCTGTCGAGCACCGCACGCGCCGAGTCGTCCAGCTCGCGCCACGCGCCCTCGAGGAGCTCGCGCAATGCGCTGGCCCTGTTTCCCGACAGACCTTCCACGATGGACTGAAGCGTTCGCCCGCCCTTCATCTGGCCTACGAACCACTCGGTGGCGAGCGGATTGCCACCCAGCGCGCGATAGACAGCGCCAACGGCCTGCTCACTCTCGTGCGCAAGCCCATCGCGGATCAGTCGCTCCCTGAACATGAGCGCCGCGTCCTCGTGTCCGAGCTCACCAAGTGGAAAGGACGCGGCCCCCGGTTTGTCGATTACACGTGTCGACGTGACGAGGACGTGCAACTGCGGCGGGAGTCGCTCGAAGAGAAACGCGTCGACGTTGGTGTCGGTGACCGTTTCGTAGTTGTCGAGCAGCAACAGACAGGTCAGGTTGCGCTCCGCCATCTGCTTTACGAGGATGTCTTCCTTGTCCTCGTCGCGCACCTGTACGTCGAACGGATAGTCGATCGCGAGCGACACCGCGTCGAGGATGTGCGATAGACGCAGCTCCTCCTTTCTCGCCGACGCGGTGATCCACGCCAATGCGTCGAACGTCGGCCTGTCCATGAAGTGCCGAAGCGCCTGGAGCGCGAAGGCTGTCTTTCCTACCCCGCGATTGCCATGCACGACGACGATTGCCGACGAGTCTATGAGCGGCACGAGTTCGGCAACGTCGCGACCGAACAGCTGCGCGGGTGCGACGGGAATGTCACGCCAACTCGGCCTTGCCGCCGCGATGTAGTTGCGCCGCCTGTCATCGGGGACGCGCTCGGCGAGATAGTCGAGCAGCTTGTCGATGAACTCGTAGTGGCCGGCCGGAAACCAGATGGGGTTGATGCGCAGCTCATCGACGAGTTGATGCGTTCTCGCGGCGAGCTCGCTCTCCGGCGGCAGTGCGAGTACCGCGAAGTGATGCACGAGCACCTGCCCTTCCTTCACCACCTCCTGCAGCACCTGCACCGGTCGGTCGCTCTGTAGGCTGCAGCCGAGAAAGAGCATCGGGCGCGTGGCCATGTTCCGCAGGAGTCGGCGGAGCCACCGCGTGTAGTGCTCGTCGTACTCACGCTTCGTGAGCACTCTGCTCGCGGGATCCTGTGCGTCACCGTGCAGCTTGAGCAGTGTGTTGGATTGATATTGAATCGCCTCGACGATCCGGTCGCGATCGTCACCCACGACGACCGCGAGCGATACACCGCCTGCGATTAGCACAGTCTCGATGATGCGGTCAAAGTTCGTCGTGATGAGAGGGCCCGCGGGAAGGAGCCCGAGCTTCGTGATCGCGGTGTCTTTCTCGACGTCGACGTCGAGCGTCGGTGCGCGCGCGAGGAGCTCATTGAACTGTTCCGCTCCGCGCGCGTCGAACACGTGCTCTGCGGCGGACTCGAAGTCATTGGCCGCAAGCAGGCGGTCGAGCTCCTTGACGGTTGCTTCATCGGGTGCGAGCGACCGAAGCAGCGGCCCCCACTGCGGCAGATGGTACGCGGCCGAGAGCCCCGCGCCGACAAAGGGCACGACGCCACTCGCGCTCTGTACCTGCCTAACGAGATCGCCGAGTAGTCGGCGATTGTCGCCGAGGGCGAGGAGCGTTTCGAGCCACGACTCTTGCGGAGGCGGGGGCACGCGCGAATTGCCGGCGTCGATCAAGAACTCACCTCGCGCGACAGGCTAACCCGGGCAACAGCGAAAGCGTGATTCGTGTCTCATGGCAAGACGTTCCCTGCCGCCCGATAGATCTCGTACCATTCTTGCCGCGTCAGCATGAACGTCTGGCTACTCGCCGCGTCGCGGATGCGCTGTGGAGTAGTGGTGCCGAGTATCGTCTGGATGCGCGCCGGATGCCGGCTGATCCACGCCACGGCAATGGCGGTATTCGTCACGTCCCGCTCCTTCGCGATCCGACCGATGACCGCATTCAGCTCGGGAAACTTTGGGTTGTCGAGAAAGACGCCCTCGAAGAAACCATACTGGAACGGTGACCACGCCTGCACGGTGATGTCCTTGAGCCGGCAGTAGTCGAGGGCACCGCCGTCGCGCACGACGGCAAAGTCATCCTGGTTGTTGACGTGAATGCCCGCGTCGATCAACGGAGTGAACGCAATGCTGAGCTGAAGCTGGTTGAACAGCAACCGCTGCGAAACGGAACGTTGAAGCAACTCGATCTGCGTCGGGTTCTGGTTGCTGACGCCGAAGTGCCTGACCTTGCCCGCTGCCTGAAGCGTTCCGAACGCTTCGGCGACTTCATTCGGCTCAACCAGTGCGTCGGGCCGGTGCAGGAGCAGGACGTCGAGATAGTCGGTGCGCAGCCGCGAGAGGATGCCGTCGACGGATGCGAGGATGTGCTCCTTGCTGAAGTCGAACATCCCCTCGGCCTGCCGGATGCCGCACTTGCTCTGGATGAGCATCGACTCGCGCGGCAGGCCAAGGCGCGCGACACACGCCGCGAAGACCTCTTCACTCTTGCCCTGGCCGTAGATGTCGGCGTGATCGAAGAAGTTGATTCCGACGCTGAGGCTCGCGTCGAGGAGGGCATCCATCTTCGCTGGCGGCAGGCGATTGATGCGCATGCATCCAAGTGACAGCTCGCTCACGGCGAGTGCCTCAGTCGTTCCGGTTTCTACGTTGATGGTTCGCATAGGGAGAGACTACTGCGAAACTCCCGGACAGACGAGGGGTCTGGCGGCGATCCCATGGCCAAATTGCCAAATGCCGCGCGTGCGCGCACCCGTCGAACCGCACGAGCACCCGCGTGCGCATCGCTATCCAGCCACGCCAGCGCTCAGCGTCACGTCAGTTATGGCCCGGACATCTTTCACGCGCACGAAGGTCGCTGCCACCGCCGCGCAGAGCAACAAGGCTCCTGCCAACCGGATGACGTTCCCCGGTTCGCCACCGAGCCACGCATTGTAGAACAACGGCAGCGTGAAGATCTGGATCATCATCGGAATCACGATGAACATGTTGAAGATGCCCATGTACACGCCAACGCGCTCCTGCGGGATGCAACCGGCGAGCATGACGTATGGGTTCCCCATGATGCTGGCCCACGCGAGACCCACGCCGATCATCGGGAGGAAGAGCCAGG
>JBDTXZ010000595.1:0-3316 GCA_040005935.1 bacterium
CGGAGGGACTGATGGGAAGAGCAATTCGCGACGGCGCACTGGGTGGTCTGGCTGGCGGCGCTGCATTCGGAATGATGATGGCAATGATGGGCATGCTGAAGATGATTGCCTCGATGGTTGGCTCATCGTCGCCCGTCATCGGTTTTCTGATTCACATCATGATCAGTGCCGTGATCGGGGCAGGATTCGGGCTCGGGCTAAGCGGTCTCGCGACGAGCGCCGGCAAGGCAATCGGGGTCGGCATGGGGTACGGATTTCTGTGGTGGCTGATCGGCCCGCTCACGATGATGCCGCTCATGATGGGAATGGGCTTGGGGTCACAGTGGAACGCGCCCGCAGCGCTGGGGGCAATGCCGAGTATGATCGGGCATCTCCTGTACGGTGCAGTGCTTGGCTTCACGTACTACCGGCTCTCGGCCAGCGCGCGGTCCGGCCGCGCCGCGCAGTTCGCTTAGTGTCCGGACTGCAAGCTCCGGTTTACCGGAGCATACCCAGCGTGGTCTGCATCCGACCTGGACGTTCTGTTCCAGCGATTTCATGCGATCGCGCCCTCTGGGCCCCACGGGATGACATGTCGCGGAAGCGCATGCAGATTTCGTATCTCGCCTTCCTCGAGCATCTCATTCGTGTCACTTCGCCTGGCGTTCCTCGCCGCGCTTGCCGTCGCCGCTCCCATTGCTGCGGTTGCGCAAGACGCTCCCGCCAAGATCGCCCATGCCGTCCGGATCACTGGTCCGGCGCCCCGCATTGACGGCGCGCTGGACGACCCTGCGTGGTCGCTTGCACCCATGGTCTCCGACTTCGTCCAGAAGATTCCAGTCGAAGGAGCGACACCGAGCGTCGCAACGCAGGTCCGGTTGCTCTACGACGATGACGCACTCTACGTCGGCGCGCGTCTGCTCCGCAGCGATCCACAATCGATCCGCACGTCGATCACGCGTCGCGATGGCGACAGCGACAGCGAAGTCTTCACCATCTCGCTCGACACGTATCTCGACAAGCGCACCGCCTACAGTTTCTCGCTGAGCTCCGGCGGCGTTCGCGGCGACTTCTATCACTCGCAAGACAGCGAGGACAGCGGCCGAGAGGCGCAGTTCGATCCCGTGTGGAGCGGGCGTTCGCGTGTCGACGCCGAGGGCTGGACCGCCGAGCTGCGCATTCCGTTTTCGCAGCTTCGATTCAATGCAGCGGCGGCGCAGACGTGGGGACTACAGTTTACGCGCAACGTGGCCGACAAGAGCGAGCGCGCGCAGTGGGTCCTCATCCCGGTCTCCGCAGCCGGCTTCTCGTCACACTTCGGTCGCCTCGAAGGCATTGCCGGAATTCCTCCGGCTCGGCGACTGGAACTGCTGCCCTACCTCGCGACGGATCTCACCTTCCGCGCGCATGAGAATCCAGCCAATCCCTTTAACGAGCGCACGGGCGCGCGCGCTGGTGGTGACCTCAAGCTCGGCCTCGGTCCAAACTTTACGCTCGACGCGACAATCAACCCCGACTTCGGCCAGGTCGAGGCGGATCCAGCCGTCGTGAACCTCACGGCGTTCGAAACGGTGTTCGACGAGCGGCGCCCCTTCTTCATCGAAGGCAACGAGTTGCTCACGGGCCGCGGACAAAGCTTCATCGGCCGGCCGAGTTGGTTTTACAGCCGGCGCATTGGCGCAGCACCTCGCGGCTCGGCGAGCGGCGACTTCGTCGACGCGCCAACGAACACCACGATCACGAGTGCCGCCAAGGTCACCGGCCGACTGGCTTCGGGACTGTCTGTTGGCGCGCTCGCAGCGATTACCCCACGCGAATACGCGCGCACGTTCAATCTGGCAAACGGCGCGTTCGGCTCCACGGCGGTCGAGCCGCCGAGTGTGTTCGGCGTACTGCGGATGCAGCAGGAGTTTGGTTCGCAGCAATCCAATGTGGGTGCGTCGCTGACACAAGTGCATCGAGCGCTGGACGATCGCGGTGGGTTACGTCAACTGTTGCCGAACAATGCCGTTGCAGGGGGTGCTGACTGGAAGTTGCGCTACATGCAGGGCATGTACGAGATCACCGGCTGGGTCGGTGCTAGCCGAGTCGATGGTGATCCTGCCGCGATCGCGCGCCTCCAGCGATCGAGCGCGCACTACTTTCAGCGGCCGGACCAGGACCACATCTCGTATGATCCGTTGCGGACGTCCCTCACGGGAACGAGTGCGTCGCTGCGACTCGACAAGAACGCAGGCCGCTTTACGCTTGGCGGCATCCAGCTGTCCACGCGCTCACCCGGTTTCGACATCAATGATGCCGGACAGATGCGCAGCGGTGACGACATGGACTTCAATGCGGATATCCAACTGCGCGACACGAAGCCGCACGAACACTTTCGGTTCATCAACTTCGGTACGTCGACGCAAGCGGGGTGGAATTTCGGCGGCATTCGCCAGTATCTGCGTTTCAGCGAGTCTGGGCAGGTAACGCTGAACAACTTCTGGCGCTTCAGCGCGACTGGAACACTGCACGTAGCGTCGTTGAGCGATGATCTAACGCGCGGCGGACCGCTGATTGCGACGCCCGGCGCGTATCAGGTGAGTGCCCAGGTGACCAGTCGGGCCAATGTGCCAACGACGTGGACCGCGCGCACGGTGTACGTCGACGATGACTTCGGCGGCTGGCGGTGGGACGCGAGCGCCGGCGTCAGCACGCGACCAGCTCCGCAGTGGCAGGCATCTGTGGATCCGTCGTACTCGCGTTCTGTGGACGGCCGCCAATACGTCGCGACGCAAACGGGTGGCAGCGCCGCGACCTACGGGCAGCGCTACATCTTCTCCTTCATCGAGCGAAGCACGTTGTCCGCGCGTTTTCGTCTCAACTACGCCGTGACGCCGAACTTCACCGCCGAGGGATACGCCGAACCGTTCGCGGCGAGCGGACGCTTCTATGACTTCGGTGAATTGTCTGCCGCGCGAAGCAGCACGATGCGCGTGTACGGCCGCGGCGATGGCACATCGATTACGACAGAGCACAACGGCACGCATACCGTGCATGATGGAACGACCGCATTCGCGCTCCCGGCTCTCGACTTCAATCGTCTGTCATTCCGGTCCAATCTCGTACTGCGCTGGGAATATCTGCCGGGGAGCACCGCGTTCCTGATCTGGCAGCAAAGTCGCGCGGACGTTGGGCCTGCGGGTGTGCTCATCAATCCGCGTGACCTGTGGGACGCGACGCGCGCGTCGGGCGACAATCTGTTCGTCGTGAAAATCAGCTATTGGTTCGGAGTGCGGTGATGCGGAGACTGCGTAGATCCCGACACTCGCTTCGCTCATGCGGGATGACAACCCTT
>JBDTXZ010000596.1:0-3314 GCA_040005935.1 bacterium
AGTCCCTTGGCGCCATCGTCCTGCGTGAGGAGAATGTTCACGGCTCCGGCTTTCAGTGACACTGCCATCAATGCACCGTCGCGCTCGTACTCCTTGTCGACGATAAAGCCCACGACGTCGCGATACCATTCCATGCTTTTGCGAATGTCCTTCGTCGTAAGCGACGCAGACAGGCCGCGAGCACGGAATGACTCAGGCTGAACGCGCACTGTGGTGCCTCGCTCGGGAGACGGTGGATCGATGCTCGATGGCGAATCGGTGCTCATGATTTCCTGTGTGAAGAGTTCGATCTAGGCGAGTAGCACGATTCCGTACATGAGCGTGCTGACGACGACAGCAATCACCGCGGCACGACGCACACGCCAACTCGCGGACATCGGCTTGCCGGCGAACGGGCTTCGCCACGCGAGGAGAAACCACATCGGCAGCGAGCTCAGAAGAACGCGTACCGCGGGCGTCAGTGACGTCCAATGAAGGGCGACGGACAATCCAATTCCAACGAGCATTCCCGGCAGCGCAGCAACAATCTGTTGCCGCCACCCTGCTCCTGACGAATTGTTCTGTGCAAAGAGAATCATGGATTCGCCCCCAACGTTTGATGGTTCGGCCGAACGACCAAGTCTGTCACCATATAAGCCGACCACGCAATGGGGGTGACGACCGGTGAGGAATCCCCTGATCGTATCGCTAGGGGCTTTCACATAGATTCCAGCCATGGTGATGCGACAATCCACCTTCAGAATGCTCCTGCGCGCCGTTGCCCGCCGGTGCCCCAACTGCGGCGGGCGCGGCATTTTCTCGAGATTCACCGAGCTCCGCGCGAGCTGCCCCACCTGTGGGTTGCGCCTGCACCGCGGAGAAAGCGACTACTTCATCGGCGCGTACCTGCTCAACCTGGTCGCTGTCGAATTGCTGTTCGCCGTCCTCCTCGGCGCAGTGGTCATCGTGACGTATCCCGACACTCCGTGGACGCTGCTGCAATGGAGCGGAGTCGTGCTCATTCTTGGCGGCGCGGTGCTCTGTTATCCATTCGCAAAGTCCATCTGGCTCGCAGCGGATCTCATCTTCCGTCCGCTCACGGAGACAGAAATGCATTGGCACCGTGAAGATGGAAGCGCGGACAGAGAGCTACCTCATCTCTAAGACGCTGTGAGCGAAGTGTCTACGGTCAAAGCGGTAGCTCGCAGCGCGGGAGCCCTGTGCATCACCTACCTTGTCGTGGAACGCAATCTGTGACGACGACGATCCGCCCCTGTCGGACCAATGAACTGCCTTCGATCCTTGCCATCATCAACGCGGCGGCGTAGCGCAATCGTGGCATCATCCCCGCGGACTGCGCACATACTGGGAGATCTCGCCGCGGCAAGTCGAAGCAGCGGTCGTGCTTGCGAAGCCAGCACTTCCAGCGACGTCCACTGAGCAGGTTGTTAGGGATACTGACACTCTTTTCCGTGTGAAATGATCGATCCGGTGCTGCTATTCGTTGGCGTCGTCGCCGCCGGTGCGGGAGGCGGCGCGTATGCGTTGCGAATGCGCGATTTGGTGCGTCGCGGGCGCCTGCACCGCCGACATGAAGAGTTGCTGCGCAGCGGCCAATTACCTCAGCTCCCCGATGGCCGAGTGCCGTGCCCCGAGTGCGCGGAGGCGGTTTTGCCTGCAGCGCGCCGGTGTCCTTACTGTCGCTCTGTCATTCCACCGCGGGCCTGACCGCGCTTGGGAGCGAATCCATGCCGCCTTGTCCTTAGCGAAGCCGTCCAAGGTTTGGGATCATCGCCATAGCAAGCGAGATCACCAGTAGAACTACGACGCGCCCCACTGCCCACCGCAGCGTAAACCGCTGGTGCTCATCGAATTCCACGCCGGCAAGATCAACGAGCAGATACGTGGATGGCACGAGTGGACTCAACTAACGCACCGGCTGGCCGGGTACTGACGCGCGGCCCATTTCCGCCGCGGTGAGGCTGCGCGTCGCGTCGGCCTCCGTAAGAATTGGCAGCACGCCACAGTAGAAAGCGTCATTCGAAATGGAGAACGTACACGGCACACGCACCGCTGATTGCACACGAGGAAGAGCGTCTAGTCGTGCGCATGTATTCGAGAATGGCACCTCGGCGGCGTTGTGCCTGCGTGCACGCGGCCTTCGCAAGCGTAGCCTTACGCCTAACTGGACGCGGGCAAGTACATTACGGCTTCTGGTCGCTGAATGGGTGCCGGAGCGTGTACGTCGTGAACGGCGATAACATCGATGTGGATGGCGCGCGCAGAGTCGCCTTTGCGTATGGGACGCTGCCCAAACACGGCGAAATCGGCGAGGAACGATTCAGCGTGGAGTGGTACCCGACAGACGACCGCGTCTGGTTTGGCATGTATGCGTTCTCGCGACCGGGCAACATATTGGCGCCTTGGCTACCCGTTAGGGCGTCGGCTGCAGCGGCGATTCGCGTCTTCCGCCATGCCTGCGATGCTCGAGACGGTGGCCGCCGGAGAGACTCCAGACGCCGCCGCATTACAAGTCGTTGCGGGGGGCGAAGGCACCCACTGGAGCGGCTGTTCCGCAGCATTGCAGCGCGCAGGTTGCGTCCACGGCAGCCTTTCGACATACCTCCACCATGGCCTCCCGTGTCTTTCCTCTCGATGCTCTGTCGGTTGAAGAGCGCCTCGATCTCATCGGCCAACGCTGGAACAGTCGCGATCCCGCTATCGCGGCGCCCATGACCGAGGAGTTCGCCGCGGAGCTTGATCACCGCGAAGCCGACGCGGATGCCGAGCCTGATGCGGGCGAGCCATGGCCTGAGATTCACGCCGCGCTCCGTCGACAGCTCCATTAGATGCTTCCAGTGCGCGTCCGTGCACTCGCGCGTCTCAAGCGCCGCACCCTGCTCGAGGCGTATCCGTATGCCGTCTGCTTGAAGGCCTCTCCGCACGTCATCAGTTTGGTGGGCTTAGTTCACGGGAACCGTCGCCGCGATCCCGCCAGCGGCCGGAACACGGAGCCGTGAAGGGTTTATGAATTGTGAATCCTGCGGCTCAGTTATTGTTTGCCCCACTCGCGGCTTAGGTAAGACACTGTTCAGATAAGGGTTGTCATCCCGCAGGAGCGAAGCGAGTGTCGGGCTCTACTTTCCTTGCTCTGTGGCGTTCGTCGCGCTGGACAGAAGCTCCCGACACGCGCTCGCTGCGCTCGCACCTTGCGGGATGACATTCATTCGCACCCTCAGTGAACAGCGCTGGGCTTAGGTAGCGTTTAGGAAAGTCCGCGTTTCTGCTGCGACCCAAGCGATGACCTTCGATTTGCACCAGCGCTAATGTGGCAG
>JBDTXZ010000597.1:0-3313 GCA_040005935.1 bacterium
GGCTTGCGCACGATCGAGACGCACAATCTGGCACTGGGTAGTCGCCTGTACTCCGCGCTGAAGAACGTGCCGAAACTGCGCGTCGTCAGCGCGCCTCCCGGACCACGCGCGTCGCCATTGGTGACCTATGTGCTCCCCGACAGCATCGAGAGTGGTGCGTTCCGTTTGCGTCTGCGCGAGAAGCACAACGTCCAATTGAAGGTGGTGCCGAAGAACTGGCTCAACGGAAACCGTGTGTCGACGCATCTCTTCAATACGGAGCAGGACGTCGACGCCCTTGTCGCGGCGTTGAAGACGGAGTTGGGCTGAGCCAGGGACGAGGCGCCTACTCGAACTGCTTCCTGAACTCGTCGAGTTGCCGGCGCACATCAGCCACTTCGTTGCGCAACTCCTGTGTGGCCTCTTCGAGCGCGGCGATCCGGTCGTTCATGAACGCGCTGGCGACTGGCGTTTGCGTGTCGGGCGCGTCGGTCGTGTCGAACGTCACGTGCCCAGACAGCAGGTGTGCGTAGCGAATCTCCTTCTGGCCCGGCTGTCGCGGCACCATGAACACGAGCGGAAACGGCGTATGGGCGAGCAACCCGTGCAGCGTCGTTTCCACTTGCGACAGCTTCTCGAAATAGGCGAGGCGTTCCGTGCGCGTCCTGAGTTCGCCGATCGTCTGCGGGCCGCGCAGCATCAGCACGCACATCACGGCGACTTCGCTCTCCGTGAGCTGCATTTCCTCAGCGAACAAGTGCTGATATTTCGTGACTCGCGAGTCGGTGCGCTGCAAGGCGCGCACAAGCGACAACTGGCGAAGACGATGGATCGCGGCGAGAACCGTCTCCTCATCGTACGAGACGATGGGTTGCCGGTTCGACAGCTGATTGCACGCGGCCGTCAACGCGTTCACCGACAGCGGATAATAGTCCGGTGTCGTGATCTGTTTCTCGACAAGTGCGCCGAGTACGCGCACATCGGCTTCATTGAGGAGTTGATCCATGAGAGAAGTCTATATTGCTGTAAGCAGATCGCAGGTGTAGTTCACATACATCCCAACCCACCCCACCAATGCGTCCGACCTTTTTCGTCCTGCTCGTCGCCGTTGCTTCACCGGCGCTGGCGCAAACCGCAAAGCCGGTCGCCACGCCGAAACCGCACTCCAGCCACTCCGCGGTTGCCGACGTTCGCGCCCAATGGAAGCAGCTGAGTGGCTACGTGCTGCAGTCGGCGATCGACGTTCCCGAAGACAAGTACATGTTCAAGCCGACACCGGCGGTCCGGTCATTCGGCGAGTTGTTTGCGCACGTCGCCGGTTCGCAGTCGATGTTTTGTGCGTTGGCCCTTGGCGAGAAGCCGCCAGCAGAAGACGCCGTGATGGCGAAGACGAAGCAGGAGTTGATTGACGCGTTGAAGAAGTCTAATGCGGATTGCGACAAGGCCTATGCGCAGGCCGATGCTGCGACGGGTAAGCAGGTTGACATCTTTGGCGAGCAGCATTCGCGTCTCTACGCGTTGATCATGAACACGACGCACGACGGCGAGCACTATGGAAATCTCGTGACGTACTTGCGCATGAACGGGATGGTCCCGCCGTCGAGCAAGTAGGCTGCGATGCCGCCTGACGGGTGGCAAACCTGGGCTCGGCAAGTGCCATCGCGCAACCATGGCGCCGGCAATAGTATGAGCCACCCGCCTATCAAGTTGGAGACGCGCCCGCTTCCGATTCATCAACACGAGTAATGCGGTGCATCCCATGCACTTGCACGGTTGCCAGTTCGACGTCAACAGCCGTGGTAGCGCCACCCTGGACACGCGGTGTATCCGCGCTCGGCAGCGCCGTATCGTCTCGTCACCGAGCGTGCTGCGCCGGGTCGCACGCTCACGATGACGTGGGTGCCGGAGCGCACGGGCAACTGGCTGTTCCACTGTCACGACAACTCGCACGGCTGCGCAAATTCTGCGCTCGACGGCACGACGCTTGTCGCGGAACATCTCGCGCATGAGGGGTGAGCGATCGGGCGCTTGCGTCTTCGGATCCTAGCCTCAACGGCATTGAGCGCGATCGCGAGGAATGGGCGCATGTGTACGGGAGCCAGAGGCAGGTGGGAGGATCGCGACGGTGTTTCTCGCGATCTTTAGGCGCCGGTGTCACCCTGAGCGAGGTGACAAGGCTGGCATCCTGAGCGCGGGTAAGGACCTGCACTTGTGAGTACAGGTCCTTCGAGTGATCTGCACGTCATCCTCCGTTGACCGATGATGTCGCCTGCGCTGAAAAGGTGACGCCTCCTGCCTGGGTTCTGTGCAGGTTTGCCGCATGCGCCCTTGCCCAGCTCTAGCCGCCGAGCGTAGCCTATACGGGTATCGACTTGTCGCTTTCCGGAGGCGTTCATGGTGTACAGCGCATCAGGCGCGACGATCCTCAGCCCCGACGAATTCATGGTCCACCCAGCCGCAAAGGGTCGGACCGAACTTGTGCGCGGACGCATCCGAATGATGCCGCCGGCCAATATGGTGCACGGATTGGTCAGTGCCACCGTCCTACGCTTGCTGTCGACGTACGTGTGGCAGCATCGCCTGGGACAGTGTTTCGCGGACAGCACTGGGTACACGTTGCCCAACCTGCTGAATACCGTCCGCGCGCCCGATGCCTCGTTCGTTCGCGCGAGTCGCTTGCCGGCCGATGGTGTCGCCGGTGGATATCACCAGCTTGCACCCGACCTCGCCGTAGAGGTCCTCTCCCCCAGCGAGTCAAAGGCGGAGCTCTCCGAGAAGCTCGCCGACTATTTCGCGGCGGGAACGCCGGTTGTTTGGGTGATCGATCCGGCCACGCGCACCGTTGCCGTTGTCTCAGCGAATGGATCGACGACACCTGGCGTCACTGATTCGCTGACGGGTGGCGATGTCGTGCCTGGATTTTCGTGTGGCGTTGCAGAACTGTTCGAGGGACTTGCGCCGATTGAGAGGCGCTGACTATCGACCTTCACGCGTTAAACGGATTTACTCCCCGACACGACAACGTCGCGAGAGGTGAGCCTCGCGACGTTTGGCATTGTAGTCGGGTTTACAGCCGCGCTCCGTCGTTGGACACGCGACCTCGCATGACCTCAGACTTGTGACCTCCGGCCGAATGAGCTTAGAGTGACTGCGTACGCACGCGAGGTAACGGGTTGCTGCGCCCCAGCGACACTGGCCGACGCGACGAGGCATGCACGTACGATGGTGCGGATGTTGAGCCAAAGCATGGGGATGGCAGTTCAAGAGGTGGGCTGAAGCGGGCCTAACGATGTGACCATGATATACGAATACGGACACAGCCGCGCCGATGCTC
>JBDTXZ010000598.1:0-3308 GCA_040005935.1 bacterium
AGTCTGACGCACGGCTTCGGGATAGTCGCCCAGTGTGTTCACGATTACGCCCGATGAATCGAATTGTCGGCGATGCATTGACGTCACGAGCACAGGAGTCGCGCCGCGCGACCGCGCTTCCGTGATGTAGCGCTTGAGATATTCCTTGTATGTCGTGAACGGCTCGAGGTACGTTGAGCCAGGCTTCTGGTCGTTGTGCGCGAACTCGATGAACAGGTAGTCGCCGCGCTTGATGGTGCTCAGCACTTTTGCGAGACGATGCTCGCCGATGAACGCCTTGAGTGTCTCGCCGGACTCCGCATGGTTGGCGATGACGACCGTGCCTGGCTTGAAGAAGCGCGGAATCATTTGTCCCCACGCTGCCCATGGCTCGGACGCCTGATCAACCACCGTTGAGTTTCCCGCGAGGAATACGGTGATTGGATTCCGCGCTGGCTTCACCACGATGTCGAGAACGGCCGGGTGTCTGCCGCTGAATTCGAGCGTGAGCCGGTCGTCCCATGTGTTTGAGCCAACCTCCCTCGGCTTGCGACGCACGGAGTCGCCGCCAGCGATGAACGGCGTCCGTACATTCACGGTGAAGGTGCGCGCCACGAACTCTCCAGCGCGCGTGCGCACGTTCTCGAGCATCAGCCGGCGCGACTCGGCCTTCACCGTCGTCTCGGACGGGTGCGCTGCATCGCCAAGGGTGACTGTGACGTCGTAGTTCCCTTCCGGGATGGCGACGTCGAACAGGAATGGACGATTCGCCGCGCACGAAGTGCCTGCGGCGTTGCCAAGGGGCGCACGGAAACCGTAACCATCGTCTGCCGAGTAGACCGTGCTCGGCCCGAGCATTATCCCGTGATGCAACGGGCGGCCGTCACAGCGGAAATGAAAGCTTGTTGATGGCGCCGCCGGAGCTTGTGCGACGCCGAGCGCAGCCGTCACCGCCAAGAGCACGGCGGCGCAGGTGGTCCGGACGAGCAATGCTGACATGGCGTTCGTGCACATATGTTCACGACAACGGTGAAAAGGACGCATGCAAAATTGTGCGCGCAGAAAGTAGCGCGCGGCGACACCACGCGCCAAACTGACTGCGTGTTCTCTCTCTGGAGATTCCGATGCGCCTGCTCAAATGGATACCAGTCTATTTCGCCGCCCTCACCGCCTGTGCGGGACATACATCCAGCGGCGCTGCCGCGCCCATCCGTGTGCTCGTCGTCACGGCGACGCAGGGCTTCCGGCACACCGACGCCATTGTCGAATCGAAGACGCGGTTGAAGGCCGCGGAGTCGACGTCCGAGCTTCGCTTTGATTTCACCGAAGACCTTACTGCGCTGAACGCGAAGAATCTCGCGCAGTACGATGTGTTGTTTTTCAACAACTCGACGTTGCGTATCGCGTCGGCCAACCCGTCAGACTCAGCCTCGCGCGCGGCGCTCCGGTGGCCGCGCACGGGAGTCGTGAATCCCGTCACGCCTGAGCAGCAGGCAGCCATCGCGTCATTCGTGCGCGGTGGCAAGGGGCTCGTTGCCGTTCACGCTGGCGTCGACGCGTTCTACGGCTGGCCAGAGTATCGTGAGATGGTGGGAGGAGGGCTCTTCCTGAGCCACCCCTTCACGCGCGAGGCCCGAGTCACCGTCGAGGATGCCTCCAATGCCGCGGTGTCTCACTTCGGGCCGTCCGCCTCCTTCAAGGAGGAGTACTACTACCTCGACCGCAATCCGCGTCCGAACAGCCACGTCCTGATGTCGCTGGACCTGTCGAGCGTCGGCGATACGACGCGTACGGATCACCCTCTGGCGTTCATCAAGCGGTATGGCGGCGGCAGAGTGTACGTCAATGTGCTCGGCCATTTCGCTGACACCTGGCGGCGCGATGATTACCTGACAAGTGTCCTACAGGGCATTCGTATCGCTGCAGGTCGAGTTGCGGCGGACTTCAGCACCAAGCCGTAGTAAAGGCTTTAAGCACAATTCCGTGTCATCCCGCAAGCGCGAGCGAAGCGAGCGAAGCGTCGGGATCTGCTTTCCATGCGCTCGAAAAACGCCACAGGGCAAGGATAGTAGATCCCGACACTCGCTTCGCTCCTGCGGGATGACAACCTTTTCTGAACCGTATTGGGCATTGGTCCCACGCCACAGGCTGTATTCGTCGTTAAATTCGCGTTGATTCCGTTCACGCATACCCTCTATACAAAATGAAACGGACGTTGCGGTTCGGTATGGTCGGCGGCGGTCCTGGCGCCTTCATTGGCGCCGTGCACAACCGCGCCGCTACCCTCGATGGGCTGGCTGTCCTCGTCGCCGGCGCTTTCTCGTCTGACCCCGAGAAATCGCGTGCGCAGGGCGACGCGTACGGACTCGCACCCGATCGGGTGTACGGCAGCTTCGAGGAAATGGCGAGTCGAGAAGCCGCACTGCCGGAGGGCGAGCGGATCGATTTCGTGTCGATCGTCACACCGAACCATGTGCACTTTCCCG
The DNA here is from genome assembly GCA_040005935.1 of bacterium. Lineage (GTDB taxonomy): Bacteria > Gemmatimonadota > Gemmatimonadetes > Gemmatimonadales > Gemmatimonadaceae > AG11. Next base: position 2,466 of record JBDTXZ010000598.1, read on the forward strand.
CGGCCAAGGCGTTCATCGAGCGCGGCTTTCACGTGGTGTGCGACAAGCCGCTGACCACCACCCTCGACGATGCCGAAGAGCTGTGCCGCCTCGTGAAGAAACACGATGTCGTGTTCGCGCTCACGCATCCCTACACGGCGTATCCGATGGTGAAGCAGGCGCGCGCGCTCGTGCAGAATGGCGCGCTCGGCACCGTGCGCAAGGTTGTCGTGGAGTACTCGCAGGGTTGGCTCTCAACGCCACTCGAGCAGTCGGGCCAGAAGCAAGCGGATTGGCGGACCGACCCGGCGCGCGCGGGCGCGGGCGCCATTGGCGACATTGGCACCCATGCCGAGAATCTCGCGCACTACGTCACGGGTCTCGAGATGGAGCGGTTGTTTGCGGACGTGAGCAGCGTCGTCCCAGGCCGTCGTATCGATGACGATGCGAACATGCTTGTCCACTACGCGGGCGGCGCGAAGGGCATTCTGTTCTGCTCACAGATCTCCGTCGGCGAAGAGAATCGCCTGGCGATTCGCGTCTACGGCACGACGGCATCGCTCGAGTGGCATCAGGAAGATCCAAACTTCCTGTACGTGCGTCACTCAGACCTTCCAATGGAAGTGTACAAGCCGGGCCATGCGCATCTTGTCGCGTCGGCGCAGCGGAGCGCGCGTATGCCCGCTGGTCATCCCGAAGGGCTCCTCGAGGCCTTCGCGAACATTTACTCGAACGCGATTCGCGTGATGAGCGCCAAGGCCGCTGGTGTCGCACCGGATCCACTCGACCTCGATTTCCCGACGGTGCGTGACGGTGCGGCGGGCGTGCACTTCATTCAGTGTGCCCTGCGCAGCGGCCGAGAGG
>JBDTXZ010000599.1:0-3302 GCA_040005935.1 bacterium
CCGTTCGGCTCGATGTAGACGTGTTCCTGATGTCCGGTGCGATACGTGCCCTCGACGATGATGTCGGCGGTTGCGAAGCCTGCGTCGATATTGCCCTTGTCGATCGCGAGCGATTTGAGAATGACGGTGGAGTGCTCGGGATCGAATTCCGGTGTGTCGCTTTCGTATTCGATGACGACGTTCGCACCGAGTAGTGTTTCGCGATTCTCGTGCGCGAGCAGCACGATGGGCTCAGCGAAATGCCGCACTTCGGTCTCGACGAGAAATGGCTGATCGTCTTCGATGAGCGCGACGATGTTGCGGCCATTCGCGGGAATATCGCGGTAGTCCACGATGGTGAAGCCGGTGGTGTCGAAGTCGTAGCGGATGTTCGTGACGCGTCCACGCGGAATGGTCGAACGGATGGTTCGACCGTGGAGCATTCCCGGAAAGCTGAGATCGTCAGCGTATTTCGTCGTGCCGGTCGCCTTGCCGATCCCGTCTTTGCGCGCGACGCTGGTCCCGACTGCTGGCATCCTGATGGTCCTTGTGATGCGGGTGTGGAAGGATATCCGCGGTTCGTTGTCAGTCAATCTCGTTTTGCCTTGCTTGGTGTCGCTCGGCACGGTCGGTCGCCGGCACTCGTTACGACGGCGGGACTTCGCGAAAACGCTCGGGCCGAAGCGGCCCGAGCACGCTCAGACGCCGTCTCCACGAGCGCCGGCTCCCTCCCTCCCTTCCTACTATTTGCGACGATCGCGATTCCTCCAGCAACGAACTGCGCGGAGTGGGCACCGGTCTACCGTTGCGCGCGCGAACGCACGTAATTTCTCGGCATGCCACACATCGAAGTGCACGTCGAGTATCCGGCATGGGTGAATGACACAATCGACTGGGAGCGCACCTACGCATCCGACGAAGACCGGATGCGCCTCGCCATCGCCGTCTCGCTCGAGAACGTCGAGCGCGAAACGGGCGGACCATTCGGCGCAGCAATTTTCGAAGCGGACTCGGGCAAGCTCGTCGCCGTGGGAATGAACAGCGTCGTACGTCTCAACAACTGCACCCTGCACGGCGAGATGGTCGCGTTCATGATGGCGCAACAGCGACTCGGCTCTTTCACGCTGGCCGCGCCTGGATTTCCCACGCACGAACTCTTCACCTCCTGCGAGCCATGCGCCATGTGCCTCGGCGCCTCGCTCTGGAGTGGCGTCAAGCGCATCGTGTATGGGGCGGGACGAGAGGATGCGTTGCGACTGAACTTCGAGGAGGGACCGGTGTTCCCGTCGTCGTACAAGTACCTGGAAGATCGCGGCATCACTATCGTTCGCGACGTCCTGCGCCCAGAGGCGCGGGCCGTGCTCGAGCGTTACCGAACAAGGAGCGGGACGATCTATAACGCATGACAACCGGCATGGTTCCAAGCGCGAACGCGCTTCGCGCGGCAAATCTCGCCTTCGGGGCGCGCTATCCCGGTGAGGCGGGTTTTCGCCAACCGGTGCACACCGTGTATGGCGGCGCGCAGCTCTTTACGTCCGATTCCGCGCGCAAGCTCGGCGACGTAGCACAGCGCGCCATGCGTGACTACGCGCCCGACCCCGCAACACTTGGGAGGGCACTTGGCATCGAAGGCCATCCTGCGCTGGACACGATTTACGCGCGGGTCGTTGCGAAGTTGACGAGCGAACCGGTGGAAGATTTCCGAATCGATTTCGAGGATGGTTACGGCAATCGTCCGGACTCCGAGGAGGACGGCCACTGCATCGCCGTTGGCGAGGCACTGGCCTTGGGGATGAGGAACCGCACGCTGCCGCCGTTCATCGGCCTTCGCATCAAGCCGTTGAACGAAGAGCTTCGCGTGCGGTCGATGCGCACGTTGGAGTTGGTACTCACGGAGGTCGTGAAGCGCGCGAATGCGCTGCCGCAGAATTTTGTCGTCACCGTTCCGAAGATCGTGATCCTCGAGCAGATCGAGTTCGTGGTGGCCGAGTTGGCGCGGCTCGAGAGCACGCTCGGTCTCGAGGCTGAGACGTTGAAGTTCGAGGTCATGGTGGAGACCCCGCAGATCGTGCTCGATGCCGAGGGGCGATCGGTGTTGCCGCAGATTCCGGCGGTGTCAGGCGGGCGTCTCGTTGGCGCGCATTTTGGCACGTACGATTACACGGCTGGCGTGAACATCACGGCAGCGCACCAACGCATGCGTCATCCCGCGTGCGATTTCGCGAAGCACATGATGCAGGTTGCGTTCGCTGGCACTGGAGTCTGGTTGAGCGATGGATCGACGACGGTCATGCCAGTGCCGCTGCATCGTGCCGCGGAGAATGAAACGCTGACGGCCGAGCAGGTCGACGCGAACTGGGCGAGTGTGCATGGCGCGTGGAAGCTGCACTTCGACGACATCCAGCACTCGCTGGTCGGCGGGTTCTATCAGGGTTGGGATCTGCATCCTGCGCAGTTGGTGACGCGCTACGCGGCGCTGTACGCGTTTTTCCTGGATGGCATCGATGCAGCGGCCGCGAGGCTGTCGAACTTCGTCAACAAGGCGGCGCAAGCGACGCTTGTCGGCGATGTGTTCGACGACGCGGCAACGGGACAGGGTTTACTCAACTTCTTTTTGCGAGGCGTGAATTCTGGCGCGATTACGGAGGACGACGCGATCTCGATGACCGGGCTGTCGGTGGATGAATTGCGCGGCCGCTCGTTCGTGACGATCCTGAAGAATCGGTCGACGTAGTTCGGCTGAGCGCAGTTGATTCAGCTTGCGTTGGCATGATGCCGCGTTGGGCAACGTAGGTCGACATCGTGCGGGATGCCGAGTTGCGATCACCTCACCCAGCCGAGCATCTTATGTTCATGCCAGCCATTCGCCAACGCGTTTGGACGATCGAGGAGGTCGGTCAGCTCGTGGACGCGCGCCCAGGCTACTCGCCGCGCTACGAGCTCATCGATGGGGAGCTCCTCGTGACGCCGGCGCCGAATTTACGGCATCAGCGCATCATCCGCGAATTGTTCATGCTCGTGCACGAATACGTTAAACGGTATCATCTGGGCGAGACTTTCTTCAGCCCGAGCACCGTATCGCTCACGCCGCAGACGCGCGTCGAGCCTGACATTTACGTCATTCCCGTTGTTGGCGGTCGCATGCCGCGCTGGAAGGACGCGGTGACGCAACTCTTGCTCGCCGCTGAGGTGTTGTCGCCCTCATCCGCGCGACATGATCGCTTCACCAAGCGGCGATTCTTTCAACGACAGGGCGTGCCTGAGTTCTGGGTAGTCGATGGCGAGGCCGAGGCCTTCGAGGTCTGGCGCCCGGGCGACGATCG
>JBDTXZ010000600.1:0-3301 GCA_040005935.1 bacterium
TTCAGCCATTCCCCGGCATTGTCGACCGCGTCAACAGCATTACCGACTTGCCCGATGGAACCGTGTTGTTCGGCACAGAGCACGGGATCATGTCGTCCTCACGAGGCACGGTCGCGCCCTGGCATCCGCCAGAGGGACACATAGTCGGCCCCATTTCCAAGCTCCTGCGCGACGAGCTGAGAGGACTCTGGATCGGCACGCCGAAGGGACTGTACCTCGCTGGCGACAAGGGCCTCCGCCATTTCACGAAGGCCGATGGCCTTCCTGAGGGCGACGTGACTGCCATTCTCCTGGCGCGGAATGGCACGCTCTGGGTCGGCACGGATGGCGGCGGCATCGCCCGCCTCGATGGGGAGCGCTTCCAGCCTTTCACCATCAAAGACGGTCTCGCGGACAATGCGGTGCGCGCGCTCTTCGAGGATCGCGAGGGCAGCTTGTGGGTCGGTACACGCCTTGGCGGCCTCGAACGGTTTCGTGACCCGATCCTCACCATCTACACCACGCGCCAGGGGCTGTCCTCCAACGGCGTGTGGTCCATCGATGACGACCACCACGGTGGTCTGTTGATCGGCACGGGAGAGGGGGTCGATCACTTCGTCGATGGCGCGTTTTCGCCTCTCGTTACGACCGGTCACTCCGCATACGCGACGTTGCCCGCGCGGAATGGTGACACGTGGATCGCCGGGCCGCCGGGAATCAACCGCCTCAAGGGCGGGCGACTCCTTCCGCTTGGCCCTCCGTTCCCGCAAAAGCACGTGTCCGCACTCGTCGAGGATAGCGCAGGAGCACTCTGGATGGGGGGATACGGTGGCATCGCCCGATTAAAGGAGGGCGAGCTCCACGACTTCACTGGCGAGTCCGGAGCCGGACAGGCGCAGGTGACGACGATCCTCGAGGACAAGGAAGGGACCCTTTGGATCGGCACGCATGGCAAGGGGCTCATCCGCCGAGCCAACGATACGTTCTCGGTGATCACCACTGCGCAGGGGCTTTCGAACAACGTGGTGGAAGCGCTCTTCCTCGACGAGCATGGGCTCTGGGTGGGAACGCAGCACGGCCTTAGCCTCATGCGTCGGGGACACGTCACCGCGCTTCCATTCGATAGCACTGCCTCGGACATCCACAAGATCCTCAAGGATGACCGCGGTTATTTCTGGCTGAGCTCCAACGAAGGGCTGACTCGCGTCAGCCAGCAGCAATTGCTCAACGCGGCGGACGGCAAGCCGGGGCGCGTGGATTTCAGGCAGATCGCCGATCTCGACGGGCGCGGCCACCTCGAGTTCAATGGCGGTTCGCAGAGCGCCGGGTTCAAGACTGCCGACGGACGGCTCATGTTCGCGAGCGTGAAGGGCCTCGTCGTCGTCGATCCCGCTCGCATGGAAAGCAACCCGGTTACGCCGCCGGTGCACATCGAGCAAATACTCGTCGACGGAAAGGCGATAGACCTCGACGCGACGCTGAACCTTCCGCCGGGCGGCGGCGGGCTGGAGTTACACTACACGGCCACCAGCCTGCTCGTGCCGGGGCGCGTCGCGTTCCGCTATCGGCTGGAGGGTTACGACAAGGAATGGATCGACGCCGGTACACGGCGTGTGGCGTATTACACGCACGTGCCGGGTGGGCAGTACGTATTTCGCGTCGTCGCGGCCAACAACGATGGCCTCTGGAACGAGAACGGCGCGGCATTGCCCATCGACCTCGGCCTGCACCTCCATGAGGCCCCCTGGTTCTACGCACTGGTCGCTGTCATCGCGTTGGCGCTCGCGTTCGGTGCCTACCGCTTGCGGATCCGCCGCATTCAGCAGCACTCTCGGCAGCTCGGTCAGCTGGTGGACGAGCGCACCGCCGAGCTCCAGCAGGAAGTGGCGGAGCGTCGCGACGCGGAAGAGCGCTATCGGCATCTGTTCGACGCGAACCCGCAGCCCGTGTGGGTCTGCGATCGCGACTCACTCGCATTCCTCGCCGTGAACGACGCGGCGGTGCGGCAGTATGGGTACAGCCGCGACGAGTTCTTCGCGCTCGGGATTTCTACACTCCAGCTTCCCGAGGAGAGCGGAGCATTCGTCGACTGGATCCGTGAGGAAGACGCGCGGCGCACGGTGCGCACGTGGCGGCAGCTCCTGAAGGATGGTGGGGAGATCGAGGTGGAGGCGGCAGCCTCGAACTTCGTGTGCATGAAGCGTCCGGCGATCCTGATCGTCGCCACCGACGTCACGGCGCGACGCGCCCTCGAGGACCGTCTGCGTCAGGCGCAGAAGATGGAAGCGGTAGGGCAATTGGCGGGCGGCATCGCCCACGACCTCAACAACGTGTTGACGGCCGTCATGGCGCATGTCGACCTCGCCGTCGAGACGCTTGGCGACGGCGACCCGATGCATTGCGACCTGACACAGGCGCAGGGAGCCGCGCATCGGGGTGCAGCGATGATCCGCAAGCTGCTCGGCTTCAGCCGTCGCGAGCGGCTCGTCCTGAAGCCACTGCACCTGGACGGACTCGTGAGCGACCTCGTGGCGACACTCCGGCGCATGCTGCCGGAAAACATCGAGATCACGTTCACGCGGCACGACGCCATTCCACCCATCGCTGCAGATGGCGGTGCCGTGCAGCAAATGCTGCTCAACATCGCGAACAACGCGCGCGATGCGATGCCGCGCGGCGGCCGGCTTCGCATTGACGTCGAGCTGGCAACACCGGCAGACGAGCGCATGGCCGCGCAGGCGTGGGGTGCGCCGGGAGCGTACGTCGTCCTGCGCGTGTCGGACGATGGTGTCGGGATGGATGCGCCGACACTGACCCGGATCTTCGAGCCGTATTACTCCACCAAGTCTGCCGAGCAGGGAAGCGGGCTCGGGATGGCCATGGTGTTCGGCCTGATGAAGCAACACCTCGGTTACGTGTTGGTGGAAAGCCGGCCCGGCGCGGGCACCGACGTGCGGCTCTACTTCCCTGCGACGAACGAGGCAGTCACCGCGCCACCGGTGTCGCACGTGATGCTCGAGCGTCCGATGCAGACCGTCCTGGTCGTGGAGGATCAGGAGGGGGTGCGGACTGCTGCCATTCGTGTTCTCAGCAGGTTCGGTTATCGCGTGCTGTCCGCCGACGATGGCGAGGAAGGTTTGAAGGTGTGGCGCGACAATGCGAATGTCATCGACCTCGTCATTTCCGATGCAATCATGCCGCGCATGGGCGGTCTCGCGCTGCTCGAGGCGGTGCGGAAGGATCGCCCCGGCATTCGCTTTTTACTCAGCAGCGGCTACACCGGCGAGGAGCTGGCGGACGGCGCGCCTGTCGACGTGCCGTT
>JBDTXZ010000601.1:0-3298 GCA_040005935.1 bacterium
CGAGGCTTCGCGCACTCGAGCTTACCCCCCACACGCGCGTACCCATCACCGCCTGCGTGTCGCCGTTGTTCCGCTTCCGCAGAAACACGCTCGGGAGATACTTCACGGCGTCTTCCGCGTCGACGGCATTGATCGTCTGCTCGACCTTGCGCGCGGTGATGCTTGCGGTAACCGGCAGCGTCAACGCCTGCAACGGTTTTCCTGTGGCGCCTTCAGTACGCTCGGCAGTGACTTTCCCCGCACTCAGCTTCGCCGCGCTGTCGCGGCGTGTTTGTGTCGTGTCCTGCGCGCGCACCGGATGCGCGAATGCCACGGACAATCCGACGAGAAATATGACTCGCATGATGAGACGTTTCTTGAATCGAAGGTTGGACCTGCACAGGGATCGGGCGAGTCGACGTTCCGCCGGGACCTGTAAACAGGCCACGTCCGTGAGAACGGTTTCATCCCGACACGCTCGCGCGTGCGGGGGGACTTCGCTTTGGGGGCGTGTGACGGGAGCTCGCGCTAGGTTGTCATTCCGCAGGAGCGAGGCGAGTGTCGGGATCTACTCTCGTTGCCCTGAGGAGTTCGCCGAGCGCGTGGACAGCAGATCCCGACACTCGCTCGCTGCGCTCGCGCTTGCGGGATGACATCCATTCGCACCCTAACCGAACAGCACTGGCGCCAGGCGCGGCTCAGCCGATCAGGCCTGTGGAGGTCCGTTCGCGAACGGAAGACGTACGTGGGGCGACGACGGAATGTCATCGCGCGGATACTCGGGCAGTGCCGAGGGCCTGGCGACGTGCGCGGGCACGGCGAAGGAAGCGACTGCCGGAAGCGACGCCACGGCGGCCGCGGCGCAGCACTGGCCGACGCACGAGCAGTCGCCGCTGCTGTTCTTCGTTGGTGCCGAGTCGTGCGACTGGTGATGCGCCGCGGCCGCGTGCGACGCGTGCCCCCCCGATGCCATCGCATGCGCTCCGTGCATGGGGCACGAATGCAGAACGCCAGGATCGCCGAGTACCACGGCGAACCAGAGCGCAAAGAGCGCGGAGAAGGGGCGGGACCAGCGCGACAATCGGCGAAGCACGAACGAAATATGCGGAGGCGAGGAGTGAACGGCAAACATCGCTAAGATCGCGATCAATCGGCGCGTGCGAAGAACAACGTGTGCCACGGGCCTGACGTTGTGTGCGCGCGTATCCGAAGCACCTCGACACTGAGAGCTGCGTCACGCAGCGATTGTTCGAACTGCACGTTCTCGTTCGCTGACCAGTAGGCGATTCGGCCGCCGGGCCGCAGCGCGGTCACGGCCAATTTGATACCAACATAACGGTACAGCTGCGCGTTGCCGGACATCGTGAGCGACTCCGCACCATTGTCGACGTCGAGCATGATGCCGTCGAACACACCTCGGCTTTTCTTCAAGACGTTCGCGACGTCATCGCGCAGCAGTTCGACGCGCGCGTCTGGCCCCAAGGAGTTCAGCGCTGCCTTGAGCGTGAAGCCGAGCCCCAAGCCGCCGATCAGGACACGTGCGTTTGCGGTGTTCTGTATTGGTGAGCACACGCGTTCTGCGAGTGTGTCTTCCGAGTGATGACGCCGAGTGGACATGCGCTCCACACCATCGACGCGAATGCTGTACGCGCCGTCATGGCGGTAAAGAGTGAGCTCGGTTCCATCGGAGGTTGTCGTCGTGTCCAGCCGTTCGACTCGTTTCACACGGATCAGGATAGCGGAAGGCGACGACAAATAGTGACGGGTTCTGCTGTAACCGCGCCCGAAGCTTTTGCGTAGAGGACGTACCTCGCGACTCATCACCGATTGCAAACCATTTTTGCGAACTCGGTGTCAGATGCGATGAAGGCATCAACCAGGACACTCCGATGATCAAGCCCAAACTTCTCCGCCACATCGCCGTTTACGGCGTCTCTCTGCCAACGTTCGCCGTATCGCCCGCCGTCGCGAAGGCAACGGTCTATATGCCATCACAGGTTGCAGCGCGCATGCTCGGTGGCAAGGCGGCTAGGTCCGTTGGCCTCATGGTCGATGTCGATCGCAACGCAAACGGTCAGTCCTCTTCAGACGCATCGCACGCTGCCTGAGGGGACCGGCGAGGAGCCGTGACTCGCCGGGCAGGCAGCGGTCGATGTGATTGACGGAAGTGCCATAAGCGTGTTGCTTGTTCGCCATGCGTATCACCGCCGTCATTCGCGCTCTCGCAGCGTTGCTGGTAACTGCTCCCGTCGTTGCGAGTGCGCAGGGCACCGCAGTCGGGAGCACCACGATCATCGTTGTTCGACACGCGGAGAAAGCAGCGGAACCAGCGGCTGATCCGCCGCTCACCACCGCGGGCGCAACGCGCGCCGACGCACTCACGGCGTTCGTACGCGACGCGGGCGTCCGCGCAGTCATCAGCACGCAGTACGCGCGCACACGCCTGACCGCGTCGCCCGCGGCCACTGCGCTCGGATTGCCGGTCGAGACTCTCGATGCGCGACTGACGCCGCGCGCCACCGCAGACAGTCTGCTCGCCAAGCACCGCGGCCACACGGTGCTCGTCGTCGGCCACAGCAACACCGTCCCGGCTATCGTAGAGGCGCTTGGTGCACCACGCCCCGCGGACATCTGCGACGCGGGCTACGACAATGCATACGTCGTGACGGTGCCGGTGTCGGGAGCGGCTACGGTGGTTCGCCTACACTACGGCGATCGGGCGGGTTGCCCCTAGTTGCATCTCGTGCGACTGGAGCACTGGAAACGGTTGTCGTCCTGAGCGAGCGAGGCGAGTCGAAGGACCTGCACCTGGCGCACACTGCACGTGCCGGTCCTTCGCTGCGCTCAGGACGACGAGCTGCGTCCATGCGCGACGCATTCGCTGGCGCCCGCCACGCCATCTCCGCATCTTGCCGACGATGAGCGCCGCAGCCGTACTCGTGATCTTTTCCGTCGGACTTGTTGGCGGCGCGGCGCTCGCGATCGCCGTGCTGCTCATCATCCGGCGCACGTCGGGCACGGAGGCCAGCGCCGCAACACGCGAAGTGGGCGCACTCCTCGAGCCCCTTCGCGACGAACTCGAGCGCTACGACCAGCGCCTCACCAGCTTCGATCGCGAGCGCGCCATGCAATTCGGTGCGCTGTCCGAACAGCTCCACATCGTCGCCGCCGCCAGCGAAGGACTGCGCGACCAAACGCAGCAACTTTCCACTGCACTCCGGATCCCGAACGTCCGCGGCCGATGGGGCGAGGTGCAGTTGCGCCGAGTCGTTGAGTTGGCGGGGATGGCCGAGCATTGCGATTTCGAGACGCAGGTGAC
>JBDTXZ010000602.1:0-3293 GCA_040005935.1 bacterium
TCTCCTTCATGTAGAAGGCTTTCGCCTCCTTGGGGTAGTTCATCACGAACACCGGCCGATCGAAATCGGCGACGATGAGCGCTTCGTCCTCGGCGCCAAGATCGTCGCCCCAAACGGTGGCGCTCCCCTTTTTCTGCACGATGGCGACCGCGTCGGAATAGTCGAGGCGAACAAACGGCGCCTTGACGCTCTCGAGCTTCGAGACGTCGCGCTCGAGCTCCTTGAGCTCTGCCCCCCGACGTTCAAGTACTCTGTTCACCAGATAAGCAACAAAATCCTCCTGGAGCACCATGTTGGCCGCACTGTCGTTCCAGGCGACTTCTGGCTCGATCATCCAGAACTCGGTCAGGTGCCGGCGTGTCTTGGACTTCTCTGCCCGGAACGTTGGCCCGAACGTATAAATCTTGCCGAACGCCGCCGCGGCGGCTTCACCGTAGAGCTGGCCCGTTTGCGCGAGATACGCCTGCCCTTCGTCGAAATATTCCGTCGCGAACAGCCCTGATCGCTCACCAATCGCAGCGGTGAGGATCGGCGTGTCGACGCGCAAAAAGCCGCGCTCATAGAAGAAATCGTGAATGCCCTGCTCGATTTCACTCCGGATCACGGCGATGGCGCGTTGCCGCGGCGAGCGCAGCCAGAAATGCCGGTTGTCGAGGAGGAAATCGATGCCGTGTTCCTTCGGTTGGATGGGATAATCAATCGGACTCGGTCCGATGATGGTGAGATTCGTCACACCCATCTCGAATCCGCCCGGCGCGCGGGCATCGGCGCGAGCCTCGCCCTCGACGGCGACAGATGTCTCCGTCGTGAGGTGTGCAAAGCGCTCCCAGATGTCCGGGGCGAGTTGGTTCTTCACGAAAACAGTCTGGCAGATGCCCGTGCCGTCACGCAGGACAGCGAAGGCAATTTTGCCCGACGAACGCACGTGCGTGACCCAGGCGCGGACGACAACTGGTTGTCCCGCGTGCGCGGGCAACTCGGCGATGCGGACGAAGGGAGCGGAGGACATGACGTAGTGGGCGGGTCAGTAGCGCGGGGACGGCGCCGCGCCTAGAATCCCGAGGAGGCGAACTGCACAATTCAGTCGCGATTGCGCGCCGCCTTCAGGGCCGAAGCTCCAATGCTACACGCGCGTTGCAGCGTCGCAAAGGGCCGCCCCGGCGAGTTCCTTGCACGGTAGCGGCGCAATCACCCGATCCCATTCGACATGACTTTGCGCACGAGGCTCGCCCTCAGCCTCGTTTTCATCGCCGCCGTCCTCGTCGTGCCGCTTTGGGTGGCGCGCCAGTCCATGCATTCCCTGCATGGCGAAATGCACGATCTGCGCGAGGGCGATTTCAAGGCATCGCTCAAGTTGGGGCGCCTACGCAACGCGCTCGCGGATATCAGGGCGCGTGAGGTGGTGCTCGGAATCATCAAGAGCGACACGGCCAACCGCAACCTGAAGGAGACGCTCGCGAATACGATTGCGCTTACAGACACAATTGGTAGGTATCACCTCGTCGATCCCATGTCGCGGATCCACGATCTGCTCGAGACAATCACTCCAGCGGCACAGCGCGAGTTCGAAGCGCTGCGAGCAGCCGGGGACGCCAGCGAAGCCGCCGCTCTGAAGCTCTATGCTGTCGCCGAGCGCATTTCGCAGGACACTATCGTTCCCGCGCTCAGCGAGGCCGAGCGCGCGTTGTTGGTCGCTGAAGGAAGGTTGCGATTGCGGACGGCAACCAAGGTCGAGGATGCCGACGTCGCGCTCAGCAACGGTGAAAGTATCTCACTGGCCGCACTCTCCGTTGCGCTTTTGCTCGCGACCGCCGTCGCGCTCTGGCTCACCCGGTCGATCAGCCGTCCGGTGTGGGCGCTCGAGGCGGGAATGGGCGCCGTTGCAGACGGCGCCCTCGACCACAAGCTTGGCTTCAATATCGACCGGCGAGACGAGTTTGGACGGCTGGCCATCAGCTTTCAGGAGATGACACGGCAGCTCGGTGAGCTCGATAAGCTCAAGGCCGAGTTCGTGTCAATCGCGTCGCACGAACTCAAGACGCCCATCAACGTCATCATCGGATATCTGCAGCTCATGGAGGAGGGCGTCTACGGGCCGCTCACTGAGAAACAGCTGCCCGTCGCGAAGACAATCGAGGCGCAAGCGCGCACGCTGGCACGACTCGCGCATCAGTTGCTCGACGTGAGCCGCTTCGAAGCGGGCGGTGGTCGAATCGAACCGCGACCGATCCAATTGCCCCATATGCTGGACGAGTTGAAGCGGACGTTTCATGTGCTCGCGATGCAGCGAGAAATCGACTTCCAGGTGATACGTCAGGATGGGCTGCCGACGGACGTGGTCTGGGACTGGGAACGCATCAACGAGGTGACGGGTAACCTACTGTCGAATGCATTCAAGTTCACTGGGGCGGGTGGAACCGTGGCGCTAATCGCTGGCCCGCATCCCAAGGGAGTGTGCATTCAGGTTCAAGACAGCGGCGCGGGAATCGCCCCTGACCAGCTCAAGCATGTATTCGAGAAATTCTTCCAGGCGAACAACCAGAAGTCCGCATCAGCCAAGGGCACTGGCCTTGGGCTCGCCATCGCCAAGGAGATCGTGGAAGCGCATCACGGCAAGATCAGCGTCAGTAGTGTAGTGGGCAAAGGCACAACGTTCACACTCATCCTGCCCATCGCAGCGGTGCATCGCCGACGCACGGGCAATTTCCGGATCGCCGCGGCACTGGACGGTAAACATTGAACGCCGTGCTGTCGCGTGTCGCGCGCGCCGCCGTGATCGCTGGAACGCTGGGCGGATGCCGGATGTCCCAGCCGCATTTGGCAGACCCCGTTTCAGCACGCAGCACGGAGTGGACGTCGTCTCTCGCTCGGGCCTCTGATGAGGCGGCGGAGGGCCGCTACGCGACCGCCGACAAACTGCTCGCCGACTTCACGGTCCGGTTTGCTGCCACGCCCGAAGCGGCCGAGTCGATGTATTGGCGGGCCCTCTACAAGTTGGATCCGAGTAACGCGAGCGGCGCGTCGCGTGACGCCGTCGTCTTGCTTGATGGATACCTCGCGTCGGGCGCAGCAGCACATCGCGCCGAAGCACAGACCCTCAAGCGCGTAGCCTACGCGCTGGATACGCGGCCCGCGGCCCCGTCAATCGTTGGGCCCAAAGTCGACATGGTGAAGATCGATGACAAGGCACGGGATGATGAGGTCCAGCGATTGAAGGATGAGCTCGCGAAGGCGCATGCGGACCTCGAGCGAATCAAGCGGCGACTCGCACAGCCCAGGCCATAGCCTTCAGC
>JBDTXZ010000603.1:0-3283 GCA_040005935.1 bacterium
GTCATCCTGAGCGAGCAAAGCGAGTCGAAGGACCTGTACCTTCCGTTCACCGTTCACCGTTCACCGTTCACCGAGTCACTTCTTCGCCCCTACGTGCAGCATCAGTACGCCGTGCGAGGGTATCATTTCGGTATAGGACGTTCCCCGTACGGCCACGTTCTTGTGCGTCCACACATCGCGCACCGTTACGCCGCGGACGTCGATGCCCATGCCCGCAAAGTCGATCGTCATCTGCACGGAGTCCGCGCCACGATTGAACGCGGCAACGGCGTACGCCCCATTGGCGAGCGGCCGGCTCCAGATTTCCTTCGTGCTGTCCGCACCGGCGATGCGTGATGCCTGTTTGCCGAGTGGGTCTTGATCGATCGCGATGACGTCGCGATTGACGAGAATGTCGTGAACGGCCGGCGTCATCGTGCGCAAATCGTTGCCAGCGAGCAACGGCGACGCCAGCATCGACCACAAGCTCATGTGCGTCCTGTACTCCGTGTCCGTCATGCCGCCATTCCCGATTTCCAGCATGTCGGGATCGTTGAAGTGACCCGGCTTGGCGAACGGTGCAAGCGCACCCTGGCGGAATCCGATGTTCACCATGGACTGCCATCGGTCACTGATGTCGCCCGTCGTGCGCCATGAGTTGCCGCCGACATCGGCTCCCCACTTCCACACCTCCAGCGCGCCGTATTGACACAGGCTGTAGAGAATCGGCCGACCGGTCGCGAGGAGCGCGTCGCCCATGATCTGATAGAGCGCGGGCTCGTCCTCGACGCCGTGCAACATGCTTGCGCCACACCAATCGTACTTCAAGTAGTCGATTCCCCACGCCGCAAAAGTGCGCGCGTCCTGCGCTTCATGGCCGTAGCTGCCGATGTAGCCCGCGCACGTCGTCGGTCCCGGCGACGAGTAAATGCCGAGCTTCAATCCCTTGCCATGCACGTAGTCGGCGAGCGCCTTCATGTCGGGAAACTTCTTGTTCGTCGTGATGTTGCCCTGCGCATCACGGTGGTCGCCTTCCCATGTATCATCGATGTTGATGTAGACGTAGCCTGCCTCCCTCATGCCATTGCTTGCCATCGCATCCGCCATGGCCCGCACCGACGCATCGTCCACACGTCCCGCGAACTTGTTCCAGCTGTTCCAGCCCATGGCGGGCGCGCGGCCAATTCCATTGTCCGGTACGACATGCCGCGCGGGCAGTGCGATGCGCGCGGGCATCGCGCCTTCTCCGGCAGGGACGCGATGCGCGGCGAGTTCCGGAGGCGGTGCGGGAGGCGTGCTGGGCGGAGTACTGCTCGCTGCTGGCGGAACCACGCGGCGCCGCATGGCGATGCGCAGCGTGTCGCCGGTCAAACGCCCCGCGTACGTCGTGCGACGTTCATTGGTGCCGTTCCGCGTGACGTTCGCAATCGTGAACCCCGTGCTGTCCCACGCGCTCTCGGTGATCGGCAGAAAGCCGTTCGGCGTCCGAATCGTGCCATTGATCTGGTCGCCCTCCTGTCTCAGCGTGAAGTACGTGCGGCGAAACGTGCCGTCGGAGTTTTCTGTGGCCGAGAGCCAGTTGCCACTGACGTTTGGCCGCGCCTGTGCGCTGATGGGAACTGGCGTCGCGACGACGATTGGGGGCCCGCAACTCGCGAGCAGTGCGGAGGCCGCGGCGATGGTGAGCGCGTACGAGAAGCGTGCGATCATGGTCGGAATGGGCTCGAGGCGTAGGTTACTGAACGCTTGACAGCAACTGAACCGTTGCGAAGTTACCGCTCCTCGCACCTCGATGCACCATGCGTGAAATACCGTCGTCGTTCATCCGGAGTGCGTCACGCGTGCTCGTCGGCGCCGCCCTGCTGACGAGCGCGTCTGTCGCCGCCGCGCAGAACCTCGGCGATCTCGTCGACGTCGGGCTCGATTTCAGGAAGCCGAATCAGACATTCTTCGCGGCCAGCCGCCTCACGGCATTCGACGCCGCCACGGGACGCGGCACGCTGCAATGGGATCGCTACAACCGGCAGCCGTCGTTCGATTTCAACAAGATGGATGTCCCATTCTCGCGGGCGACGTCCAATGAGTTTCCCGGCACGGAATACGAACGCGATCCCGCGTTGCCGTTCGACGTAACGTTCGTGAGCCCGCGTACGCTTCGGCTGCGCTTCAACACGCGCGACCTGCCGCCAACCGTGATGGAAGGCGCACCCTCGATCATGTTGTCTGGCCCCGTACCTCGCGACACCACGTGGCGCGTTCAGTCGGGCGACAGCACCGTTACGTATACGAGTGCCTTCGGCCAAGTGCGCATTACGCGCAATCCCTGGAGCGTTGCGCTCTATGACGCGCACGGCGCGCTGCTCACGCGCACCCAGCGACTCAATGAACCGCGGTCCTTCACACCCTATGTTCCTTTCTCGTTCGTGCGCCGCTCGCGTGATGTCGGCAGAAGCACCGCCGCGGTGTTCGAACTTGCACCCGATGAGAAGATCTTTGGATTCGGTGAGACGTTCACGCGTCTGAACAAGCGCGGACAACGCATCGTCGCGTTCATTCGCGATGGCATGGGCGTCCAGAGTCCCGTGCAATACAAGGCAGTGCCGTTCTTCATGAGCAGTCGCGGCTATGCGATGTTCGTGCACACGAGCGCTCCCGTCACGTTCGACGTCGGCGCCGAATTCGATTCGCACAACACGATCTACTCTGGCGACGAGATGCTCGACGTCTTCGTCTTTCTTGGCGAGCCAAAGGACCTGCTCTCCGAGTACACGGCGATCACGGGCCGCAGTCCCGTTCCGCCCCTGTGGTCGTTCGGGCTCTGGATGAGCCGCATTACGTACAAGTCGGAAGCAGAAGTTCGGGACGTGGCAGCGAAGCTGCGCCAGTATCGCATTCCCGCCGACGTCCTGCATCTCGACACCGGGTGGTTCGAGACGGATTGGCGCAGCGACTATCAATTCTCTAAAACGCGCTTCACTGATCCGGCAGCAATGATCCGCGATCTGCGTAAAGACGGCTTCCGCGTGAGCCTCTGGCAGTACACGTACTTCACTCCGAAGAATCCGCTGTTCAAGGAGCTCATCGATCAAGGCCTGACGGTGCACGATGGCGGCGGGCGTCCCACAGCTGAGGATGCGGTGCTGGATTTCACGAATCCCGCGTCCGTCGCGTGGTATCGCTCCAAGCTCACGCCGCTGCTCGACATGGGTGTCGGCGCGATCAAGGTCGACTTCGGGGAAGGCGCGCCGCTGGAGGGTGTGTATCACTCGGGTCGCACGGGTTGGTACGAGCACAACTTGTATCC
>JBDTXZ010000604.1:0-3278 GCA_040005935.1 bacterium
TACGAATACATGGATGAAGAGTTGATCGATCGTCTTCACGGAGGCGTCGAGCCACACATTGAGTTCGACGCGCCATCACGCTGACACGAGCCACAGTCCACGATCATGCCGCAGCGCTTGAGGGTCGCGTTATGGATTGTCTCGAGACCGATGCGGTATCGACGCGACACGAGTTGCATTCGTTGGAGTTTCGCGCATTGGAAAACGGTGCTTTGAGCCTGCGCTGGACGTGGGATGGCGTTACGGATACAGGCACGCTGACCACGTCTTCCCGACGCCTGCGGTAAGCTGGAACGGACCGATCGTTCGCCGCTGAGCGGGAATACCGATCGTCAGTGTCATCGCGTTGTCGGCGACGGTGCCGGAATACTCCGCTGCATACTCGACATGCCCTGGATACGCCCCGGTCAATTGCGTAAACGTGCCTGGCAGAGTGAAGGCGCCGGGCGGGATGACCTGCTCGATCACCCCATAGGAGCCGTAGCATCCACCGGAGGCAAGCACCTGTACCGTCGTCGTGTTGCCGCCGATGACGACGTTCGCCTGATCCGAACTCCACGCGGTGGCGCGCTCCGGCGCCGTGACGCCGCAGGCAACGCACGCCAGTGTACCGAACAGGCCCGACAATGATGTGCGAATCCAGAATTGCATGCTATGCCTGCGTGAGCGGTTGAAAGGCTGGGCAATTGCTTAACTTCCGGAGCGTCGTTCCGGTCACGACGCTTTCACGTACGTCTTATCGCGTTTGCGTCGTGCAGCACAGACGAACGCCGAGTCGTGCGTCCAGCAGCCTGTGCCCTGACCAGCTACGGCGCGCAGTCATGAATCCTGACAGACCGGACGTAGACGCCGCCTTTTGGATAACCATCAAGAATGCGCGCATTCGCTTGACGGCAACCATCGAGGCGCTCGACGAGTGCTTGCGCCAGCCGATGACGCCCATTCGTTCGGTCGCTGTACACGCGCGCGTATACTATCCATTGTCATCGGGCCTTCGCCGATCGTCGACGAGGAACTAGTCAGGGCGAAGGATATCGACCTGCTGTCGAGCGCTACACGTGCAGGTCATGCTGAGATGGAGGCTTCATGGTATCACGACGTGAACACGCGGAGCGAATTGTCGCGAAGATGAAGGCGCTGTATAGCCAGCCCGACACGACCGTGCTCGTAGAGGAGTCACAATTCCCGCAACTGGACCTCGCTGCGTATCGCCAGTTCAGGCACGCGCTGGAAGCCATCGGTTATCGATTCCTTGGCGACTACGAAATGATCAACGTCAGCAACACGCCGGATTCGGTGATGGCTCGCACGATGATCAGGTGCATGCTTTCTGCAGACGGCGAGACGTGTGCGGCGCACTACCAGGCACATCCGCGAATGGAGCGAGTGCTCAGCAATCTCTTCGTTGGCGTGCTGAATCTTCGGCTTATTGACGCGCCGTTGGGGTTTCTGCGCATGCTGAAGCCAAAGCTCGTTTACGATTTCATGTCGGAGGTCGTGGACAATCACCTTACGACGAGTAACGCTGAAGCCGCTGGAACCATCAGCTCGCCGGCCTCGGTGGACAGGAAGTTCTTCGCTTACGACACCTCTCTCGATGTGGTCCGCTCTGCGCACAAAGCGAGGCTTGCCGCGGCAGTTGCGCGCGCTGGATCCAAGCCGACCGTCGTGGCGACGTACGCGGACTGGGAAGCGATGCAATCGCGACTCAGACTGCAGAAGGCTGCGCATCGCGCCGCCGTCGGCTGGATCACACGCGACGAGTTGAGAGCGATGTCACCCGGCAACCAGACCATTGCCGACGAGATCTTCGAGGAGGTTCAGGCGATTGTGTCGCGTTGACGACAACGCAGCGACGCGTTGCCGCGTTTCTCGCGGGTTCAGTCGCAGTGGCCGTTGCAGCCATTCTTCTGACTGGCTTGTGGCTCGCGCGCCCCGCGCAGGTCTCGATTGGTAAGCCGCCCGCTGATCTTGCTGCCGAATACGTGAGTATCGCTGGGGGATCGGGCGCGATCATCAAGGGTTGGCTCTCGCCGCGTCTCAGCGCCGAAATCCGCGAGCGGGCCGCCAACAGCATCGAAGATCCAATGGCCAGCAGACCAGGACGCCTATCAGCTCGGCCGTCTTGATTCGCTCAAACTTTCGATTCCGTTCTGCGGCGACTCGGTTGTCGTGTTTGGCCTGAAGTCAGTTGGCCCGCTCCATACGGGCGATAGCCTGGCTCAGATCGTTGCTCGGTGTCCTGGAGCCCTGCCCATGTGGGACTGGGGTGATGAGGGAATTCCGGAACCTGTCCTGCTCGTCCGTTTCGGTGCGATGGAAGTGCGAATCACCCTCGATAGCACGCTTCCTGACAGTCGCGTTCGTTCCTTGCTCAGTTCCGACGTCGCGGCGAGGACTCCCGAAGGCGTTGGACCAGGTTCCTCGGTTACTGAACTCCAGCGCACGTATGGCAAGCCAACGTACGTCGAAGCAGAGTGTGCAGTCTTCGCGACATTTAAAGGCACGCCGGGAATATCGTTTCGACTCGATCTCTTGAAGAACTTCGAGTGCGGCACGTTGGAGGGCACTGACGGTCCCCGCTGGCGCCCACCTCCAACAACTCGGGTGCGCGAAGTGTTCATCTACTCGCCGTAGCATTCGTGTTACTCCGCACCTGGAGTAACTCTCAACTGCCGCAAACGCGCGAGGGCGGTTTAACAGCTGCTGCTGGATCCTTGCGGAGAAAACGCATCGCGTTGTCGTAGACGATGTCGCTCTTCTGTTTCTCCGACAGAAACGGTGCCTGCTCGATGGCGTCGATTCCCATGGCGACAAAGCGCGGCCCGCCATCTGACCCGAACATGATGCGGTCGGTGAGCCCTGCGTCGACGAGCGTTTTCAGCGCGGTCATGTACGCGGGACGCGCAATCGCGTATTGGAGCACGGAAACGTCCACGTACAACTGCGGATGCATGCACATCAAGTAGAGCATGCGCTCGATCTCCGGCCACGCCGCATGCATGGCGTACACGCGCAGCTTTGGATGCCGCACGAGAACATCTTCGAGGAGATACGGATCGCCCGCGGCACCGCGATAGCGTGGCGACTTGAATGCCGGAAATGGCGCGTCAGGATACGCCACTCCTGGTGGCCCAATGCCCAAGTGGATCCCCACCGGAACATCGAGCTCCTCCGCCAATGCGAAGTAGGGCTCGAGACGCACATCGTTCGGTGCGATGCCCAGGTACTGTGCGCCGATCTCGCCGAACATCTGAATGCGGTGCGCCTTCACTTGC
>JBDTXZ010000605.1:0-3276 GCA_040005935.1 bacterium
AGTCCGACCACGTTGCCAGGAACTGCAGGTTCGTCTCGAATGCCGGCGCGCCCGATGGATCGTCGGCCCCAACGGGGAAGTCGCGCGTAAAGCCGACACCACCCGTCGGCTCAAACCGCCACAACCCCGTCTGCGCAGCAACCCAGAACCGTTTCGGATTGCCTGGATCGAAACGGATGCGCGTATAGCGCAGTGCCCCGCCCTTGAGGTCGTCGCCCGGAAGCGCACCGAGTCCAGGCGCCGGCGCAAGATTCACGTACGCCGCAGCGGACGGATCCACGGGGACAGTGACTCGGAAGAGTCCCAGTCCGGCGACATAGCGTGCCGTCATCGATCCGGAGCCGACGATCACCGTATTCGGATCACCCGGCACGATCGCAATCGACCCGATGGGAAAGTTGTCTTCCGGCTTCCCGACGTGTGCCCACGTATCACCCGCGTCGCGAGATACCCAAAGCCCGCCGTGTGCGCTGCCCGCATACATCACGAGCGGGTTCGAGTCGTCTTGCGCGAACGCCGTGATACGTCCACCAACGTTGCGCGGGCCGATCGTCGCCCATGTGGGATCACCCCCGACTGGCGGACGATTCGCGTGCGCGATTGATGCCGCCGCGAGTTGCGAGTACGAAATCTCCGACACGCCAAGGCGCTTCCCGTGCCCCTCTTCACGCTCGGTGATGAGATCGGCCGCCGTCTTGGGATAGAGAATTTCCGTTTCAGACATGAATGACGATGCTCATGGAACGGCGGCCGG
Source organism: bacterium (assembly GCA_040005935.1). GTDB lineage: Bacteria > Gemmatimonadota > Gemmatimonadetes > Gemmatimonadales > Gemmatimonadaceae > AG11. The sequence goes on from JBDTXZ010000605.1 coordinate 755, forward strand.
AGCCGCGTCGAGCAGATACGCCATCGCTCGCGTAAGGTCGCGATTGCTGGGCGTGCCCGGCCGAAAGACAGTGTCGCTGGTCGTGTCAGCGGTCGGATGCGACGCGACTTCTGCCCACGCGCGGAACACGCCAAGCCATCCGAGGTCGCGCACCGTTGCCTCGCCAGCCGTGCGCTTGGTGATGTAGTCGTCGGTGAATACTTCCCCAGCGTCAGCGCGATCAGGCGGCGCCGCCTCCTCACTCGCACGGAAATCGCCCCGCCGCTCACTCTCGGCGCCACCGCTCACCATCATCTTCCACTCGTTCACGCGCCGGCGATCGAGATTCCAGTTGCGGAATACCTGTGTCACGCGATGGAACGGCACGGTGCCACCGTCTGGCTTGACGGGCGTTTCGTTCAACGACATACGCGATGCCGCGCCGACACACAGCAGCGCCGCGAGATCTGCGGCATCATTCATCACGCTCACGCTGTCGCCAAATACATCGTCTGCATCGGCGATATACGGGAAGCCGTCAGACTCCATGTCGCTCAACAGGTTGAATGCGACAGAAGTGCCAGCAGCGGGAACGGGCGCGAGCACCGCGTCGAGCGTGAGAATGCTCGTCGTCTTCGCAGGGTTCGTGATAGCGACCCGCTCCTTGATGGCGACCACCGTGCGTCGCTGCGGCGGAACGGTTTGAATCTCGATCGTGTCGCCGACTTTGAGCTGGGCGCCAAGGAAGGTCGGCGTCGCCACAGCTTCCACGTCGGTGGGCAACACGCCGGCTTGCGGCGTCAGCGCTTGCAACTGCGAGATTCCGGCGATCACCGCACCGCGATCACGCGCCGCGCGCTTGAACACGATACCGCCCGCGGGAATGGCGATGTTGAACGGCGATGACACGATGATATCAGTGTCGTCAACGACCTGTTCGACGATGCGCTGATTCCCCGTCGGGCCGCCGGTCGCGATTTCGATGACGTCGCCAGGCCTGAAGAGCGAACGCAGGAACGGCGACGTCCCGTCCGTCGCATTCTTGGACCGATAGGTGCGCGTTGTCCCAGCAAGCAGCTCGATCAGACAACCCGCCTTGCTCGGCACGTCCTTGCGAATGACGTCCTGCGCCACTCCGCCGCGACCCATCGAGACGGCGAGCCGTGGACGTGGCGTATGGAACAGCACGAACGCGCTCGACTCTACCGCCAGCACGTCCCGGAAGATCGCCTCGCCTGTCGTGTAGTCGGCAAGCTTAGTCTTCTCGTCGCCGTTGTCGGAGAACACGAAACCCGGCGACAACTCGAGCCCCTTTTCATCGACGCGAAAGGGCGCGACGTTGAGCGTTCCCTTCACCGCGTCGAGCGTCACCGCCTTGGCGAGCAACTGCCCGAACTTCTCGACCGTAATCGGGGCAATCGGCGCGAACACAACCTGATCGGGAACGCCACCAGGGAAACGGAAGACAAGCTGGTCGCGCAGGATGCGGATGGTCAGCGTCGCCGCCGTGCCGGGCGTCCACCACATCTTCAGTAGCGCGTGACGCGCCGGCGGATACGACAGATCGGTCAAGCGATCAGAACCGAACGGCGCAGCGAGGTCGTGCACCAGCGCCGTGTCATCGTACAGCCGCAGGAACTGCCGCGGCTCGCCATTCAAGAATTCGTTTTGGTCGTCTTTTACTGACGACGAGATCAGGTAGCGGTACAGCGCTGCGGTACCGAACCAGAGCAGGCCGACAATCCCCAGCCACGCGGCGAAGTAGCCGAACGCCTTGCCGTTGTCCCGCTTGTCGGAGTCCTTCTGCAACTCCTCCACGCCCTCATGCAGCCACTTGTCATACAGGAGCATGAAGAACAACGCGAGCAGCACCTGCACGATGGGGCCAAGCAACAGCAGCTTGCGTGAATTCTCGCGAGTGCCACGCACGGCGACGAAAATCGCCTGCGCCACAGCAAGGCCCAACGGAATGCCAAACCACAACGTCCACCGCGCCGCCCCCGCACCGCCGAGCGACGCAAAGAACCCCACAGACGCGACGAGTGATAGCCCGGCTTGAATCCAGCCAGTCACACCTTCGGCGCGCAATCCTCGCCCGCTTGCAGACACGATGATCATCGTCACCAGCGGCCCGAGTGACGACACGGCGACCGGATACACGAGGTGTTCGTATCTGCGCACGTCCTCCGCATCAGGTCCGTCGGCCGCCGTCAGTGGTCGCGCAAGATCCTTCCCAAGCGGCAACGCGAGAGCGCCGAAGTACGCGAATGCAAGCGGGAAAAACATCGCCGCGGTCGCACCCATCCAGTCGGCAAGCGTCCACACCCGCTCGATCTCGATGATCGTGCGGAAGTAGTCCACCGACTCCCGGATGAGCGCGGGACTCAGCGGCGGCGGCGCGGGATCGATCTTCTTGAACTCGTCGTCGAACGCGGGAAGGCCGACAGCTTTCGTTCCATATAGACTGGCGATGCTCTCGGACATCGACTTCCCGAACGCGTCGGGAACTTCACCCGGAGTGGGAAACCAGTCCGCCCACTTCT
>JBDTXZ010000606.1:0-3270 GCA_040005935.1 bacterium
CAGCGGGATGTCCCACGCGATCATTGATGTCCTTGAAGTAATCGACGTCGATGAACGCGATACTGCTGGGAGACACCAAGGCATCACGACCGAGAAGGTCATGCAATTGCTTCTGGAACATTCGCCGGTTGGCAAGTCCCGTGAGTGCGTCGGTGTAGGAGAGCTCCACCAGCCGTTGATTTGCCGCATTGAGCTCCTCGGTGCGCGTGGCAACGACGGTCTCCAGACGTTCCGTCTGCGCACGGAGGCGACGCGTCCACCAGAGCGTGCCGGCCAAGAGCAACATGATGACGGCGACGACGAACAGCGCCTGTGTCACGCGACGTTGCCACCACGCGGGCAACACGTCGAAGGTCATGTACACGGGCGACGACATCACGCCCGCATAATCACGCGCGTCCACGCGCATTCGATAGTTGCCCGGCGGCAACGAGGACACGATGCGCGTCGGCTCGGAGGTCCATGCGCTCGGTCCATGATCGAACCCGATGAGCTCCGTGCGATACCGCGTCTCGGATTCGCGCTGCCACGATCGCAGTGAATATTCGACGCGCAACTCGCGCGCGTCGGGCCCCAGTCGAAGCGAATCGACTCTCGACGGTTTGCCGTCGACACGCACATCGACAATCTCCAACGACTTCGGGCTTTCCGTTCGCGCCAGGCCAGGATCGAACACGGTGAGTCCGCCGAGTGTGCCGACCCACACACGGTCGTGGCTGTCGACGAACTGCGCGTTGGCGTTGCACTCCTCGTGCACCATTCCCTGTTGGCGACCGAAGACCTTGCTGCGCCATCCGGTCGAATCCGGAATGAGTTGCTGCACCCCGACGGTGGTGCAGATGTACACGCGTCCTTTCGAGTCGTGCGCCGCGCCGTACACCGTCACGTCGATGCCAGGTGGCAAGCCCGCTCTCGGAAGGAGAACGGGTGCTAGAGGATTGCTGACGTCGAGCCTCACCAGGCCATTGAATGCCGTGCCGGCCCATAGCACGCGGGGCCCGACGACGGGAAGGCTGACACCGAAGTACCCCCCCGCTCCGAGTCCGGGTACGTGGCGCAGCAACTGCCAGGTGCTGCCGTCGAAGCGCGCGAGCCCCTGGTTCGTTCCCGCCCATAGCCACGACCGCCCCGTGCTATCGACCTGCTCGACGAGTGAGTACACGCGCCACTCGCCCTCAACTCCGTCTGCACGAAACGCCGTCCATGTATTGCCGCGCCATCGGTAGACGCCCGACTTGCGCGTCGCGATCCATAGCTCTCGCACGCCATCCTGCTTGCGCGCGAGGATGCTCATCACCGCCTGCCCTTGCCCGACGGGCCATGGGGCGTCGATCTTCGTAAAGCGGGGCCCTTCATCGACCCGCACGAGATTGCCCGGTTCGGTGCCGGCCCACAGCGCGTCGTCGCCATGCAGATCGACCGCGCGCTTGATCATCCGAAGGTCGTTGGATGGGAAGTTTCCCAACGTGGCCGAGAACCTTCGCCATTTTCCGCCCTCGTACAGTCCGAGTCCGTCGCGACTTGCCGCGATCCAGAGTCGTTCTCCGCGCGGGCCGTTTTCAACGCGAACACCGAAGACGCCGACGGCGCTGCTCCCCATCAGGCTTGCTGTCTGCCACCGCTCCTCGGTGAACACGGCGCGCGCGACACCGCTCTCCGTCGCAAGCCAGAGGATTTCTTCACCGCTCGGGCTGCGCCACAGGGAAACGTCGCGCACCTGATCCGACGGCAGGCCGTAGCGTCGATCGAAGACCTCGGCGACGTCGTCATGGATGCGCACCAGTCCGCGCCGCGATCCGACCCATGCAGTGACGCCGTGCGCGGCACTCTTTCCGATCGCGATCGAGTAGACCTCGTTCGAGAGGAGATCGCCGCTCGCGACGCTCCAGTGCCGCACACTCTTCTGGTCGACGCGAAAGACGCCCTGACCGAATGCCGAGATCCAGAGCGATTCACCGTGTTCGTCGACACTGCTTTTCACGTCCTCGATCTGGCCGCGCGCGAGGCCCGGAACATCGAACTGCCGCCACGTGGTGTCTCCCTCACGACGATACATGACGCCCGTTTCACCGGTTCCGATCCATTGGCGCGGCTCGCCGAAGAGTTGGCGCGTTGTCGCACTCGAGGTGAGATAGGCCGCACGCACGAGGGATCTGTTACCGGCATCCGGAACCCAGCGCTCGCCGTGCCGCTCGTAGATTCCGTTCGAATTCGTGAGGAGCCAGGTGTGCGTGTGTCCTGCGGAGTCGATGATTTCCGAGGCGCGATAGACCTCCGCCGGCAGGCCATTCGTGTGAGGGAGGAAGTGCCAGCCATGCGCATCACGCTCGGCCACATCCTTGTCGTTCGTCGGCGCCCATAGTGTTCCGGCGCGGTCGAGGAGCATGCGGTGGTACACCGTGCCGTGCTCCGGACCGACCTGCAGCTGCCAACGATGCCCGAGGAATTGGTAGAGCCCACGCGGTGATGCGGCCCACGCGACTCCCTGTGCGTCGATGCCGATGGCGACGATCACACCGTCGGGCAATCCGTCTCGTGCCGAGAAGCTTTCGAATGAAGGAGCGGCGAGCGCCCTGATATCGAGCGGGGCCTGGGCGGTGCTCACGTGGACACACACGACCGCGAGCAGCGCGACGATGAACGCGGAGGCGCATGCGCGCAGCGATGCGCTCATACGCCCGTTGGGCGAATGATCAATGCCACCAATCAGGAGGCCGGGATAGCGCGAGCCAACGCGCCGATATCGCCCATTTCTGGAAGCTATTGACGGGGTGCGAGAGCGGATAGCGGAGCGATCGCTGGAATAACTGACGCGCGATTTAGATGCAGCGTGCATCACTGTTACAACACGCTGGTGGGTCATGTTTGCCCTGCGGCCGTTGCTGGCGAGGCTGACGGTGCCGCAGACATTCTTTCTGTGAAGGCGTGTCGTCTGCTGGTCGCTCCGTCGCAGGACGGACTATCCTTACGCCGCCATGGCCGACGGTCAGTGCCTGACGCAGGGAATCGGCTGGCCTGACTGGTGTCGCCTGGCGCGGCGGCGCGCTTGGTCCATTTGCGGGTAGCGTTGGGTCGCATGCCGACAGCGCGTAGGCGCCAATAGCAAAATGCCTGCGTCGCGTAAGGCACGCGCGCGCGAAACGCTCATGATGGACGACGACTGTGATAACACAACAGTGACGTCCGCTGTACTCACTGCGCGACGTCGTGCTGGATTACGGCGCCTTCATCGTGGAATCGCGCTTCGCGTTCAGCAACTTCGTGTTCTCG
>JBDTXZ010000607.1:0-3267 GCA_040005935.1 bacterium
GTGAACAGTGAACAGTGAACAGTGAACAGTGAACAGTGAACGGTGAACGGTGAACGGTGAACGGTAACTGCGGACGCTGGAACGGTTCACGGTTCACGGTTTCCCGTTCACCCTTCCCTGCCTGCGCGTTATGGCGAAACCATCTTCGAATTCACGTAATAATTCCGATCAACCTTGAACTCCGCACTCGGAACCTGAAGCTGCACAGTCTGCCACGTTTCGGTTGGATGCAACACCGCCATCGCGACAGAGGAAACCGTCGCGCCAATCTGCATGTTGAAGCCCGGAACGACATTCGCCCAGCGATAGCTCAACGTCGTGCCGCTGATCGTGTACTCGAACGTGGGCACCATGGTCGTTCGCAGATACTGATCAAACACCTTCGACAAATCGACGCCCACGCGCGCGCTCAGGAAGTCTTCGACCTGCTTGCCCGTTACGGTCTGGTGCCAGAACGTCTGGTTCATGCCGCGCAAAATGCCGCGCCACTGCTCGTCGTCGCCCGTAATCTGGCGAATGGTGTGCAGCATCTCACCGCCCTTCGGATACATGTCGCCAGAACCCTGCGCATTGACGCCGTATTCGGGGACAATCGGGCGATCATTCCTGATGCCACGGCGATTGCCGACGATGTAGTCCTGACCCGCCTGCTTGCCGGCCTGGCACTCCGTATAAATGCCCTCCGCGTAGTTCGCGAAGCTCTCGTGCACCCACATGTCGGCAAGGTCCTTCGTCGTGATGTTGTTGCCGAACCACTCATGCGCACTCTCGTGCACGATGATGAAGTCCCATTGCATCCCCAGCCCGGTGCCCGAGCTTTCACGTCCGCGATACCCGTTCGCGAAGCCGTTGCCGTATGACACCGCGCTCTGATGCTCCATGCCGTTGTTGGACACCTCGATCAGCTTGTATCCGTCCTCGTACCAGGGATACGGCCCGAACCAGTGTTCGAAGCAGCGCAGCATGGGCGTCGCCTGCGTCCACTGTCGGTGCGCCGCGTCCAGATGATACTCGAGCGGCCAGAAGTCCATCGTCAGCTTGCCCTTTTCGCCCTCATAGACATCGGAGTAGTGCGCGTAGGTGCCCGCCGCGACGGCGATCGCATAATTGTTGATCGGATTGGTGACGAACCATTCGTACGTTGTCGTTCCGTTGCTGTTGTGCGTTGTGCTGCGCAGCCGTCCGTTCGATACGTCGACCATTGGGTCAGGCAACGTCAGAGCAACGCGCTGGCTGTCGGGTTCGTCGGCTTGCGTGTCCTTGTTCGGCCACCAGGCAGACGCGCCCATCCCTTGATCGGTCGTCACTACCCACGGGCGGCCGAGGCTGTCCTTTCCCCAGGTGAAGCCGCCGTCCCACGGTGGCCGTTTGGCGACGATGGGCTTTCCGTGATAGTAGACGGTGAGCGTCTTCGTGTCGCCAGCGCGCTGCGGCGCATCGAGTGAGGCGAAGTATGCCGGCCCCTCGTGACGGAACCGTACGGACCTGCCATCCTGTAGCATGCTATCCACGACGAGCGGTAGCATGAGATCCACCTGCAGCTCGCGCGCGGGCGTGAGCACGCGATAGCTGATGCCGTTGGAGCCCTTGACGCTGCTGTCGGCGGGGCTCAGCGCGACGTGCAGGTCATAAAAGCTCACGTCCCACCACGCGCGGCCTGGTGAGGTGTACGACCCGCGCAGCGTGTCCGCGCGAGAGAACGTCGAGCGTGCCTGTGCCGACGCGGGCAAGGTGGGGAACAGCATCAGGACGGCCGCAAGGCACGACCGCAGCGAGGTGCTCCGTCGAATCATGATGTCGGCTCGTGGAGTGAATGGCCAGATACCAGCGCAAACTACATGCAACGCCTTGCAATGTCAGTCCGCGTTCGGCATCGTGGCGCGTCGAGTTCTTGCTACGCTGGCATCCCTCCCCAACTGCGCAATGCACGCCGCCCTGCTGATCTTCCATCGCTGGACCGCCCTGATTACGTCAATCGTGATTTTTGTCGTCGCCGCGACCGGCAGCGCTCTCGTCTTCGAAGGGGCGATCGATCGAGGACTCAACCCGCAATTCTGGCGCGTAGCGCAGGGAACCCCGCCGCTCTCCCTCGATACACTTGCAGCGCGCGCGCAAGTCGTTACGCCGGCGTTGCCGATCACAGGATTCACCCTCTCACTTGTGCCCGATCGCGCCTACGTCGCGCAAACCGCAGGCGTGCAGACCTTCGTCGATCCGTACACGGGCAGAGTCCTCGGCACACGTGCACTGAAGGACTTCAACATGTCGTTGCCACGACGGCTGCACAGCCTGCATACGACCCTCCTGGCGAAGGGCTTCGGCGGCACGGTCGTGGTGCTCGTAACGATTGCGTCATTCCTGCTCACGCTGACGGGAATCATTCTCTGGTGGACGGACAAGCTGTGGCGGATTCGATGGAGCGCCTCGTGGAAACGCATCATGTTCGACCTCCACCACTCGCTCGGAGTCATCGCATCGCTCGCGCTCTTCATCATCACGGCGAGTGGCATCATCATGCACTACGAAGTTGCCGCAAAGGCTATCGCGAAACTGGACTCCACGCCGCGTGCGGAGCCGCCGAGCCAGCCGCCGGCAAACGGCGTTACGACGACAATCTCGTTCGATTCGCTTGCGCGCGTAGCACGCGCCGCACTGCCCGGCGCCGACATCACGTTCTTCTCGGCGCAACTGAAAGCGACGCAGCCGTACATCGTCGCCATGCGATTTCCCGAGGATCACACGCCGGGTGGAAGGAGCCGAGTGTCTGTCGATCGGTTTCGCGGCACAGTGCTGGCCGTCGAAAGCTCACGCGAAGCGCAGATGGGAACGACCATCAACAACCAGATGCGTTCCATACATACCGGCGACGTGCTCGGCAAACCAACCGAGGCAGTCTGGTTCCTGGCGGCGCTCGTGCTCGTGGCGCAATCGATCACCGGATTCCTGATGTGGTGGAACGGCCGCGCGGGGCGCGCGGCCCTCGCGCGCGCGGCCAAGGGGTCGCGCTCCTCAGCATGACAGGATGCCAGGGGCAACGGTGAGCGCGATGAGCGTCGCGTCAACGCTGTCGACGGCGAGCGCACCAGAGTAGCCCGGCTCCAGCACGAGGTCATGGAGCGCCCAAGTCTCGGTGCGGCGATCCTGACTTCTGTCGGCCAGCAGGTGCGCTTCAGCTGGCGCTGCTGAAACGTCGAAGTGATCAAGGCCGCGTGAGACGCCGAGTCCCGTGGCCTTGATGTAGGCCTCCTTGCGCGACCAGATGCTGTA
>JBDTXZ010000608.1:0-3264 GCA_040005935.1 bacterium
ACCTTTCCGCCCGCGTCGAGAATCTCGAGCGTCACCGGTGTCGACGACGCCGACTTCAGGTAGTAGTCGATAGCCGCACCCGGCGGCGGATTCTCCGCCTGAGGCTCATCCTTCTGCGTTGGCGTTCCGTTGTCGTCGCCCTGCACATAGTTGTACGCGTCCGATGGCTTGAATAGATACGCGTCTGACTCCAAGACCTCCGGCGTCAACTGCCGAAGTGCGCTAATGTCGTCGATTACCCAGATGCCGCGGCCGTGCGTACCGACAATGAGGTCATTGCCATAGATCTCGAAGTCGCGCATCGACGTGACTGGCAGGTTGAGTTGCAGCGGCTGCCAGCTATCGCCGTCATCGAGCGACACGTACACACCGCGCTCCGTTCCGGCCACGAGCAGTCCGCGCCGAATGTGGTCTTCCTTTACGCAGTGCACGTAAACGCCGGCGGGGAGCCCGGCCGTGATCTTCTGCCAACTCTTTCCCTTGTCTCGCGTGCGATAGATGTACGGATCGAAATCCTGAAGTTGATGACGATCGACACTCGCATACGCCGTATTCACATCGAAGTGCGACGCCTCCACCGCAGTCACTCGGCTCCATGCCGTCATCGCATCCGGCGTGACGTTCTGCCAGTGCGCGCCGTCGTCGGTCGTGAGCTGGATGGAGCCGTCGTCGGTGCCAATCCAGACTGTTGGCCCATTCAGTGGCGAGGGGGCAACGGCATAGATGACACCGCGCTTGCCATTGCGATCGACCTGCGCCGCCGCGGTAGCGTCGAGCGTTGACGGTGCGCCCGGATCAGTGCGCGTAAGATCGGGGCTGATCTGCGTCCACGTTTTCGCGGCGTCGGTCGTCTTGAAGAGAAACTGACACGCGTAGTACATCGCATGCGGGTCGGCTTTAGAGATGACGAGTGGTTGCGTCCAATCCGCGCGCGCGGGCTCGGGCGGTTTGGGAGCCGTCGTGCCGGGTACGGGTGTGTTCGTCTCCAGGTTGTAGCGCTCGCCCGTCGCCCCGAAGATGATGCCCGGGTTGAGCGGATCGCCCGCAGTGAATCCACTTTCTCCACCCGCACCAATGGGTTCCCAATCGCGAATCGTGATATCCGCAAACTTGCCGCGTGAGCGCACACCGACCGCGCCGCTATCCTGCTGGGCACCGGTCACCCAGTACGGAAAGCGGTAGTCCACCGAGATGTGATAGAGTTGCGCGGTGGGCTGATTGAGCCACGAGCTCCACGTAATGCTCTTTGCATCGTTCGCCGTTGCATTGCGCGTGATGATCGCACCCTGATCGCTCGCGACAATCATCGTGTTCGAATCGTCCGGCGACACCCACGCTTGATGATAGTCGTCGCCACCAGGCGAGCCACGCATGGCAATCCACGTCTTGCCGCCGTCCTTTGATCTATTCACGGCGACGTTGGGCACATACACGATGTCTGGATTGCGCGGGTCGACGGTGACTTTGGTGAAGTACCATCCGCGTCCCCATAACGCCTGATCGCCGGACATCTTTGCCCACGTGGCGCCCGCGTCGTCTGAGCGAAAGCAGCCGCCTTGCCCCGGCGGCGGCTGTACAGGACGACCGTCGGTTGGTGCGGGCGGAGGCGGCGCCTTGGGATCCGGCACCAGGCAATCCACAATCGCGTAAACGCGCTTTGGATTGCTCGGCGCAATGGCAATGCCGGTGCGACCAATGCCCTGCGGAGGAAGTCCAGTCGTCAACTGCTTCCACGTATGTCCGCCGTCCGTCGATTTGTAGATGCCGCCGCCCGGCCCATTCGTCGGCGCATACGTAAACCAGGGCGGCCGACGCGTGTTCCACAGCCCCGCGTACACAACCTGTGAATTCGACGGATCAATCACGACTTCCACTGCACCAACACTGTCGCCCTTGTACAGCACTTTCTTCCAGCTCGCGCCGCCGTCGGTGGACTTGAAGACGCCGCGCTCCGCGTTCGGTGCGTACAGATGCCCGATTGCTGCTACGAACAGCACGTTCGGATTCCTGGGGTCGATGGCGATCTTGCCGATGTGTTGCGTGTCGTCGAGGCCGATGTGCTTCCAGCTCTTCCCCGCATCGACAGACTTGTACATCCCGTTGCCAAAACCCACCGAGTCGCGCAGCGTGGATTCACCGCTGCCGACGTACACGACGTCGGGCGCAGACGTCGAAACGGCAATGGCGCCAATCGATGCAACGGGCTGCGAGTCGAAGATTGGCTGCCAGATGCGCCCGCCGTCGATCGACTTCCACACACCGCCGTTGACCGCACCGAAATAGAATTCGTTCGGACGTCCCCGCACGCCTGTCGCCGCAGCAACACGCCCACCGCGGAATGGGCCGAGCATGCGCCAGCGTAAACCGCTCGCGATTGCGCTCACGTCGAGGGGAGCCGCTGCCCGCACCATTCCATTCGACTCGGCATACGCAGCGGAATCCAGCAGGCGACTCAACGCGGGTGACGCCAATGAGAATGCTGCGGCGGTCTGGCCAGCGCGCAGGAGGAAATCACGTCGTGAAGACATCAGCTCTATAGGAGTGGAGTGGAGAATGTCATCCCGCATGAGCGAAGCGAATGTCGGGATCTACCGTTCCTGCTCTGTGGCGGGTCGTGAGTACGTGCAAAACAGATCCCGACAATCGCTCGCGTTGCTCGCTCATGCGGGATGACAGAGTCTACTTCTCTTTCGCAAACTTCACATCACGCACTCGGCCCGCCCAGATGCCGAATCCGCTGATCTTGCCATTCTTGTGACGAGAGAACACCAACGAACCAAGTCCTTGTGCAGAGAAGCCGTCGCGAAAGGTTGGGCGAAGGATGATCTCGTCAGCAGGACGCCGCTTCAGGACGAGCACTGTATCGCGCACCTCGACGCTGAGTCGAGTATCGAGCTCGTCACTCCAGTACCTCCCCGCGTACGACGCAAGTTCCTTCGCCGATGGCGCGGCACTCGGAAGCGGAACGAAGATCGTCGAGTCGGCGCCATTGATCTGCACCAGATCCTTCACCTTGCCGTCGCCCATGCGGAAGACCAGCTCGGACGCGCCAGCGCGAAAGCGATCCGCTCCTGAGGGCGTAACAGGCCTGTTGCCCGGCAGCACCGCCACGAGCTGGCCATTTCGCACGACGAACTTCGCGAGCATTTCAGGATTGGAGCCGCGAAACAACCCAGTGTAGCGCTCGAGTTCTGTGGTTGTCGGAGACGCGACGCTCGCGCCGGCTTGCGCGACGACCACTCGCGGCCGGCCGAGCATCGCGAG
>JBDTXZ010000609.1:0-3257 GCA_040005935.1 bacterium
CATCGTCCATCGTGAGGGGTGCCACGATGAGTCTCCGCTCGCGCCCCCGACCAGCGGAAGAGACCAGGCCTTCCTGCTCGAGGCGGTGGAGCGCGCTGCGGACCGGTGTGCGGCTGAGACTGAGGCGGTCCGCGAGGATGCGCTCGGAAATACGCGATCCCGGGGGCAGTTGCCCACTCACGATGACAAGCCGGAGGGCCTGATATGCTCGAGTGACGTTGTCGAGTGGCTCGGCGGCATCCGGGGTGTCGTCACGGACGGGGCGGCGCTTGGCCGGACTTGAAGCGGAGCGCGCGGGAACGGATGCCATGATCGGGAATGTTAACCGTCGGCGAAAAGCCCGCGCAAGTCGCGGGGACGTGACCCGCTGATATACCAGAACTTGATCCTATTTGGTTAACCACTGTGGTATACCACTTACGACGGTCTGTTCGTGACGGCACCACCGTCCCGCTCCCACCCGCACACGCACCGCGTGAACCAGGATGCCGCCCGTCGCGCCCGCGCGACTCCCGCAGCCGCCCCATTGCTCGACGCCTCACCGGACGTCGGCATTCGACCCATCGCGTCGCTCGCCGAGTTTCGCGCCTGCGTCGACCTGCAAGCCGAGGTCTGGGGACCCGAATATTCCGACAGCGTACGCGCCTCGCGCCTCCAGGTGGCCACGTACGTCGGCGGCATCGTGCTCGGCAGACGCCACCACTTACCGACGATGTGACGGTTGCGGGCCAACTCACAGCGCACCTTTTCGCGGCAACGTCCGGCTCCGATGCAGACTGGGTCGTGAAGCTCATCGACGTGTATCCCGACATATACGACGCGGATTCGACGATGAACGGCTACCAGCTCATGGTGGCAAACGACGTGACACGCGGCCGCTTCCGGAGGGGATTCAAGACGCCGGCGCGCATCGAGCCGAACAAGGTCGAGGAGTACACGGTCGACCTCCACACGCAGAGCTACAGGTTCCTCAAGGGGCACCGGATCATGGTGCAGGACACTCCAGCTGGTTCCCGTTGATCGACCGGAATCCCCAGACGTTCGTGCCGAACATCTTTGCGGCGCCGGATTCTACATTCAAGGCGGCGACGCAGAAGATCTATCGCGGCGCGGGCAAGGCAACGTTTATTGAGGTGCCCGTCGTTAGGACGCCGGCGATGGTACCCTAGTCGAAATCCATTTGCTCAGCACTCGCCGCCATTCCTGTTTACACGTGCTTCCGCAGTCGCACTTGTTGTGGCGCCTGTGGTTCGCGGTAGTGTTGCTCGTAGCACCGGCAGCATACGCCCAGTCCGACCTTCGCGTCAGCAACGACGGACATCGTCTCATGACGACGACCGGCCGGCCGTTCTTCTGGCTGGGTGACACTGCCTGGGAGCTGATTCATCGCCTCACTCGCGAAGATGCGGACATGTATCTCCAGCGTCGCGCACAGCAGGGATTCACGGTGATCCAGGCGGTCGCGATCGGCGAGCTCGGCGGACTGACGGTGCCGAATGCGTATGGCGACCTGCCACTCCGCAACGGCGACCCCACGCAGCCGAATGACGCTTACTTCCGCCACGTCGATTACATCGTCGATAGAGCCGCGGCGCTCGGCCTTCATATCGGATTGCTGCCGACGTGGGGTGACAAGGTGTTCAAGAACTCGTGGGGCGTCGGTCCTGAACTGTTCACGCCCGCGAATGCGCGCGTGTACGGACGCTGGCTTGGCATGCGCTACCGCAACCGCGCGAACGTCATCTGGATTCTTGGCGGAGACCGCAATCCGCGACCGGGCAGTGCGGACGCCGACGTGTGGCGCGCGATGGCCGCAGGAATCACCGAAGGCGTTGGCGGTGCAGACAACGCGCTCATGACGTTTCATCCCGCACCAAATCGCACCGGCTCGGGCGAATGGTTTCACGACGACGGGTGGCTCGACGTCAACATGTTCCAGACGGGGCACTGCCGCGACGGGAACACGTACGATCGCATCCGCGCGGCATACGATCGCCTGCCCGCCAAGCCCGTATTGGATGGTGAGCCGATCTATGAGGACCATCCCGTCTGCTTCAACGCGGCGGACCTCGGTACATCGAGCGCGTATGACGTCCGCAAGGCCGCGTACCTGCATCTGTTTGCTGGCGCCTTCGGCCACACGTACGGGTGCCACGACATCTGGCAGTTCTTCGGCCCGGGCCGCGAACCGGTGAACGGACCACATATGACGTGGCAAGCGGCACTCGAGCTCCCGGGAGCGAGCCAGATGCAATACCTACGTCGCCTGATGGAATCACGGCCACTTCAGTCGCGCGTGCCCGACCAGGGGCTGTTGATCGAAGCGGACCTTACACCATCCGATCGCGTGCAGGCAACCCGAGGTGCGGATTACGCGTTCGTCTACAGCGCCGCTGGTAAGCCCTTCACGGTGCGCTTAGGGACGATCTCCGGCACGGCGCTGCGCACATCGTGGTTCGACCCGCGCACCGGCAAAGTCGAAGTCGCGAGCACGGTGGAGAACGCGGGCACTCGGCTCTTTACGCCGCCGCATAGCGGTTACGGGCAAGACTGGGTACTCGTGCTCGACAACGACGCAAAGGGATATCGCCTCCCCTGAGCCGTCCGCTACCTCGCGATGCCGTCGAACACCTCCTCTACCGCACACGTGAAGCCGGGAATGATGTTCGCCGCGTCGAGCGTGTCTCCTTCGCGCAGCCATCGCACCGGCGCATCGCTCGCAACGATCATCACGGTGCGCCGCACTGGATCGACTACCCAGATCAGTGGCGTTCCGCACCAACGATAGTCGTCGAGCTTTTCCTCGAGCGCTGATGCCCTCTCACTCGGCGACAACACCTCAATCGCCAGATCTGGTGCGAGTTTCAGCAAGCCTGGTCCAATGCCCTCCGCCGGCAGGCGGTCGGCACGCACGAACGACGCATCGGGAACGCGAACGGTGCGTGGGAGCGCCAGAAGTTCGTAACCCACTCCGTCGCCAAACACGGAGCCGAAATTGCGCCCTTTGAGATAAACAGCAAGCAGCACAACGAGGTTGGTGCCGGCGCGACCATGGGGACCACCCGGCGGCGGCGTCAAGCACAGCTCACCGCGGACGAGCTCCGCTTTGCCGTCCTCGTACGGATACTCGAGAAACTCTTCGGGCGTCATCAGCATGACGTCCACCCGCGCGGCGTGCGCCATTGAGGACTCCACCTTTCGACCATAGTGAATGAAAGCGTACGCTCGGCGCACACCGTTGTGCAAGTTGACATGGA
>JBDTXZ010000610.1:0-3257 GCA_040005935.1 bacterium
GAACACCTCGAGCGAGCCAATCATTCTCGCCTACAAGGCCACCACCAGCGGTGTCACCGACAACCTTGGCAATCGCTACTACTATGGCCGCCCGAGCTCACACGACATGAGCGCGAGTGGCATCGGAAAAGTGGAAGGCAACAACGCGGACCCGCAGTTTGCGCTTGCGCCGGGCGAATCGCGCTCTGCCACCTTCGCGGTGATCCGGTTCGACGCGCGGGGCACTCAGATCGGCACGTCGTTCACGCACGGCCTCACGTTGTCGCAGCTCGAGATTTTGCCGAGTCACCAGATCCGAGTAGGGCGGGACTATGCCGTGTCGTTCCGTGACCTGAGCAATACGGGTGGCGACCAGGCGAAGGCGGCGGGGAATGCGGCAGCCGCAAAGCTGATCGACGTGTTTCGGAAGAAGGGCAGGCCGTAGTTGCGTCGGCCTCACCCGCCACAGATCCGAAGCGCCAGGTGTGCAAAAGCGCCCACGCTCGCGGCGGCGGTTGGAGGTGTGCTTGCATGTGGGCCCCTCCGCTAGCGCGCACGCGCACCATCCCGGAGCTCCACGACCACCGCCTCTAATCGCTCTCGCGCCTCCGCGCGCGTCAGTGCCGACGTGTCGACGATGGTCAGCTCGAGCCGCACGGCTTCTGCATGGAGAAAATCAGCCCACGCGCGCATGCGGTCTGTATCCAGTTCCGGTTGTTCGCGCGCGCCGCGCAACCGGGACGCCCGGACGACTGGTGAGCACTCGAACAAGACGATTCGCACGTTGGCCCCCACGGCCGCGGCGCCCGCGACGACAAACCTCGGCTGTGTCTGGGCATCGAGCACGGCGACGCGCGGCGCGTCATGAGCATTCCACAAGCGCTCGATCCACAAGTGCGTCATCGCGGACTGCCACGCTTCACCGCTGCCGTATTCGCGCTCCATGGCGTCCACCGCTGGAACGCCGATCGAATCGAACTCGAAGCACGCCACTTCAAGCAAGCCGCGCTGGCCTAGCTCTCGCACCGCTGCGGTCTTGCCTGCACCTGACGCGCCCGTCACCACAAGGATGTGTCGCGGCTTCATGCCGGCCCCATGATCATCTCTGTTGTACCCAACGCTGAAGCTCACTTGCAAGGGTACAAATAAAAAACGACGCGAGCTGTCATTCGCCTAGGACACGTGCGTCACCACGATGTTGGAGCGGCGCGGCTCCCCAGGCCGACTGGCAATCCTGCCGAACAGGAAGAGGCTACGCCGGGCGCAGAAGGAGAGTGCGCGAGATGCGGTCAGGTCCCCTCGTCGGGCTCGCTGCGGATTGCGCGACGACATCGTTCGCGCCGCGTGGTGCCTGTGGTCTGCCACGCGTGTCGTCGCGTGGGCGAGCGATACGAACAAGCAATTCGTATAGACCGTACAGGGGTAGCGCGAACAACAGATCCAACACGAAGACATCACCGGGCGTCCACATGACGCTCGCGACGGCGATCAACACCACGGCGTGCCGACGATACTGACTCAGGCCCCGGAAGTGCGAGCGTGTCGCCGTCGATGCGACTGAAGCGTTTGCGTCCAACGCGCCCTCGCGCGTCAGCCTGCCCGTCCTCAACTCATGCAGCGCCCGCTCCAAGGCCTCCGGCGCGATGCCAGCCTCGATCGCCACGTCGCGCAGTTGATTGAGCGACACGTCCGTCGTGTCGCGCGAGTCGAGCTCCACGGCCCGCGCCAGCACGCGGTGCGCATCGTCTTCGGAAAGCCACTCGCCATTGGGCGGCTGACCAGGATCAGTAGTCATCGGTGCGTACGCGGTCGGGAGTTGAAAGACGACAGCAAAGCGTTGGGCAAGATCTACCTCCCGGCATTCGGCAGTGCAATTCTCGATCGAACGCGGAGCCCTGCTTACCGTTCACCGTCCCCTGTCACTGGCGCGCACGTCATGCCGAATGGCATCTTCGTCGCCACCTCTCTCACCACGACCTCCGGAGCGACGTGAACAATCTCGGGACCGATTTCCTGTCGGAGCTCGTTGGCACAACCATGCTGACGCTGTTGGGCTGCGGCGTCGTTGCCAACGTTGCGCTGACCAAAACAAAGGGAATGAACGCCGGATTCATGCTTGTGAATCTCGGGTGGGGCCTGGCCGTGTACGCCGGAGTCATCGTGGCGTACAACTCCGGCGCACACCTGAATCCGGCCGTCACACTGGGGCTCGTCGCGAGCGGAGCCACGGAATACGGCGCTGGCGTTCCGGTCACGCTCGTGTCGACGCTCACGTACATCGCCGGCCAACTCATCGGCGCGTTCATTGGCGCCGTCCTCGCATGGCTCGCGTACAAGCAACACTTCGACGACGAGCCGAATCCCGCGAACAAGCTCGGTGTATTCGCCACCGGCCCCGCCATTCGTAGCGCGGGTTGGAACCTCATCACCGAAATCATCGCGACGTTCGTGCTCGTCTTCGTTGTCATTGGATTCGGACGTCATCCCGCCGGCGGAGGACTCGCAGCGCTTGGCGCACTTCCGGTCGCGCTCCTCGTCATCGCCATCGGCGCGTCGCTGGGCGGCCCAACTGGGTACGCAATCAATCCCGCACGAGACCTCGGCCCTCGCATCGCGCATTTCGTCCTGCCCATCAAGGGCAAGGGCTCGAGCGATTGGTCGTACGCGTGGATTCCGATCGTCGGTCCGATCATCGGCGGACTTCTCGGCGGATGGGCGTCGACGTTATTGCTTCCGATCCTTCGCTAGGAGAAAGAGATGAGCACGCAATACGTCATCGCGATCGATCAAGGCACCACGAGCACCCGAGCGATCATCTTCAATCACGAAGGCGGCATCGTCAGCGTTGGCCAGAAGGAGCACGAGCAAATCATGCCCAGGGCAGGGTGGGTCGAGCACGATCCCAAAGAGGTCTGGGATAACGTGCGCGAAGTCGTCGGCCAGGCGCTTTCAAAGGCAGACATGACTCGGCACGACATCGCTGCCATCGGCATCACCAACCAGCGCGAAACGACTGTCATTTGGGATAAGCACACAGGGAAGGCCGTTTACAACGCCATCGTCTGGCAGGACACGCGCACGCAACACATCGTCGACCGGCTGGCGGCTGACGGCGGCGTCGATCGCTTCAAGGCGAAGGTTGGTCTTCCGCTCAGCACATATTTCGCCGGCACGAAGATCGTGTGGATTCTCGAGAATGTCCCCGGTGTGCGTGAGCGCGCCGATGCGGGCGATCTGCTGTTCGGCACGATGGACACGTGGGTGCTCTGGAACCTCAC
>JBDTXZ010000611.1:0-3255 GCA_040005935.1 bacterium
GGATCCGCGTCGATCCGCCAAATCCGCGTAAATCCGCGTTGGGCCGTTCGACGCCCTAGCGTACGCCCTGGCCTATCGCAGGCCCGCACGCCTGCGTAAAAGCCACTCCCCGCAGAGTAGCAACACGACCACGACAAAGATCCACGCCTTATCTCTGAGCGCTGGCGCCTCGCCAATGGCGGGCTCCCCGCCAACGGCACCGGAATTCACCGTCGGCCTCCGCGGCACCCATTCGCGCGAGTGATTCACCGCGAGCAATGATGCCCCGCCGGTCGTCGTTGCTTCGTAGATGCCAACCGGCAGCGGCGACGTCTCAGCGAGGGTGGCTCCATCCGCAAACCGTATCGACAACGTGCGCCGTTGCGCGGTCGCGTCCTTGCGGACGATGACGACGGTTGCGACGCTATCAGCAGGTGTCCCGCGACGCCAACGCACTGGCATCCCGGCGCGAAGCGCTTCTCCTTCGGGCACCACCGCGCGCCGGTCCGTCCGTCCCGCTGCGAGCCAATCGTACAGCGCCCCGAACAGCGCCGAATACGCATCAGCCTTTACGCCACCGCGAAAGCGCCATCGCCAGAATCCAGACGCACCGAGCACCGCGATTCGGCGAGGCGACTCCCAGCCGACAAGCGCAGGACGACGATCGTCGCGCGAGCCGCCGCGTCGCGTCAGGAGTCCCTGCCACTCCGCGGCTGGCAACAGCGGCGCCACGGACAACGGCGGCAAGCTATCGAACGGAATGACGCCGAGTGCTGATGCGAGCGGCGACACGGGTGCGGCAGTCGCGAACCATTCGCCCTCCTCAGTCGCCGGCGGTGCGAACAGCAGGAGTGCCCCTCGGGTTGCGGCACGCGGCGGCCCGAATACCGCGGTGTCGCCATGCAGCACGGCCATTGGTGCGTCGCGCACCGCGTCGCGCACTGCCTTCTCCTCGACATGCGCCAAGGTGCCATCTGTCCGCCACATTCCCGGCGCGACGCGATAGAAAGCGCGCGTCGGAAGCGACGTGACGCCGCGAAGCGCGCCGACGGCTTCTCGTACATCGTAGTCCGGTGCCGTCGAGATGAACACCGCCGCAGGGGCACGCGTGACGTCCACGCCAACCGTGAGCGTGTCATTGCGTGGTTCCCGATCTCCCGTCGCTCGCACGATCGCTTTCAGCAACGCGCCGCGCTCGGCACCGCCGACCATTCCGCGCAGTGCGACGACACGTTCTGCGAACGGCGTCATCGCGGCGAGCGATGCGGAGTCGAGCAAGACGTCATCGAGACGCAATTCGATGTAGCCTGCAGCGCTTCCCGCCGCTCCACTGACAACTGTCACGCGCCCAACGACGGTGTCGCCGGCAAGCAGCGCGTGCGGTGCCTCGATTGTGGAGACTGCGGCGTCCGGGCCTTCATGCCGCGGGAGCACCATCGTGCGCGAGCCGCGTGGAAGTCCACCCAGCAGCTCCGGCTCGTCGAGCTCACCGTCCGTCACGATGACAACGGGACGTCCCGAGCCTGTTGCCGCATCGACAACATCGCGGATGCGAGAGGCGTGGTCGGCGGGCGCGCGTGCAGCCGCACCAGTGCGAACTGAATCCCCGAAGACACGTACGCCTCCGCCAACCCGCGCTGCTGCGTTCACGGCCGCTTTCCACGCCGAACTATCAGAGGCGCGCAGCCAACTCTCCGACGCGTCCAGCGCCACATCTGGCGCAACGGAGGAGCCGGGTCCGGCTTTCGCGCCCAGCAATAGCGCGACGATGAGCATGGCTGCGATGGCACGGAGCAGCGCGAGCGGCAACGTACGCGGATCGCCGAGTCGGCGCCCGTACTGCACGGCGGCGGCGAGTGCGCCGGCGGAGAGGGCGATGAGCCAGACGATCATGTTCCTCTGTTACGCACGGAAGGTGCGTCGCGTTCCGTCACGACCCACGTCCGGGATGTGTCATCCCGCATGAGCGTAGCGAGTGTCGGGATCTACTGCCCCTTGGGCCCAGGCCTGCTTCGGGGACCGTGCGGCTGATCACGACACTCGGTCGCTGCGCTCTCGAGCGCGGGATGACAGACTTTCGAGAGTAGAACCGCGAATCAGCGCGCCGCGAGGCGAACGACGCCCGGCGTGCCAGCGAGCATGGCCAACAGCTGCTCGCGTCGCTGGTCAAACATGCCTCGTTCTTCGCTACCGATTGGTTCGCCGCTGATGGTCTTGAGCGCCACGCGCGAATCGCGCTGCACACCGCTCACCAGCACTTCAAAATGCAGGTGCGGGCCGGTGCTCATTCCCGTGGTGCCGACATACGCCACCGTCTGACCAATGTCGACGCGCGATCCCGTATGCACGCCCTTCGCGAACGCGCGAAGATGTCCATACCGCGTAACGAACCCATTCCGGTGCCGCAGCTCGAGCATGTTGCCGTAACCCCCGGACCATCCGGCGCGGATCACGGTCGCATCACCAATTGCACGAACTGGCGTGCCCGACGACGCAGCGTAGTCCGTCCCCTTGTGATTTTTCCACTGTCCGAGAATGGGGTGAAACCGGCTGCCGAACGTGCTGGAAATGCGTCGGAACTCCAGCGGCGCGCGAAGGAATTGTGCGCGCAGGGTCTTGCCCGCGGCATCGTAATACTGTGCGCTCGCCGAACCACCCTCAAAGCGAATTGCCGCAACATCACTGCCCGATAACGAGAACGTTGCAGCGAGGATCTTGCCGACCTTGGTAATACCCTCCGGACCCACAGCGCGCTCGACGAGAGCGCGAAACTGATCGCCCTCCTGAAGGTCGCGACTCATGTCCACCTTGTACTCGAAGATGTCCGCGAGCGCCCACGCCAACTCGTCTTTCGCATGCGCCGGAAAGAACGAGGCGGCACTCGAATCCATTGCCTGATAGAGATTGGCGTGAATCGTTCCGCCAACGACGACGGTGTCCGTCGTCCATGGAAGGCGTTCTTCGACGCCAGCCCAACCGGCCGCTGAGCGCGTCATGCGCACCAGGCGGTCGATTCCAAGATGGAAGACCAACTCCCGCGGCGATTCACCGGCGCTGTCCGCCGTCAACTCAACCGGCATGCCCGCGCGCAGATATCGCGCATTCACCGACGAAGCAGTGGCGGCGCGCACGACTTCTTGCGCTGCCTGGTCGCTCACGCCAGCGCGCTTCAACAGGCCGATCAACGTCTCGCCGCGATTCAGTGTCTCGGTGCGCGACCAGGGTCGCCGCATCGTGGGCACTGTGCTACCCATGACGCCCTGCTGCAGTACTTCT
>JBDTXZ010000612.1:0-3245 GCA_040005935.1 bacterium
AGCGTGCCATTGCGTTCGCGACGGGACATCGCGTTCGTTGGGAGCTAGCGTCGCCGGACGAGATCGCAACGCACCTGGATCGTGTGTATCCGGAAGCGCCATCGCGCCGAGATCCTGTCGCGCCGCCTGTCGAAGTCCAGCATCTGACGTTCAGTACGGGAGCTGGCGCCGCGGACAATGCCGCAGATGTCGGCGCGTCGATCATTCGACTCGTCGATCAACTCCTCGCCGAGGCAATCAGCGCGGGCGCGAGCGATCTGCATCTCGAGCCGGAGGAGCAGGGAATCGTCGTGCGGCATCGCGTCGACGGTCTGCTGCGCCCGGTGCGAACGCTGGCGCGCTCAGTCGGGCCCTCGCTGGTGTCCCGCGTAAAAATCCTTTCGGGGCTCGACATCGCCGATCGGATGCGACCGCAAGACGGTCGCGCGCGCGTCGCGGTCTTCGGCACTGTCGTGGACCTTCGCGTCTCCACGCTTCCAGTGTCGCATGGAGAGAAGATCGTCGTCCGCGTGCTGGATGGCATGGCAGGCCTGCGAACACTCGAGGCAATCGGTTTTGCCGAGCATGATCTGCGGCGTATTCGTACGCTGCTCGAGCAGCGCGAAGGGCTCATCCTTGTAACCGGCCCAACCGGCTCCGGTAAGACGACGACCCTGTACGCCGCGCTCCGCGAGATACAATCGCGGGGCGTCAACGTCGTGACCGTCGAAGATCCCATCGAGTACCGGCTGCCTGGCATTGTGCAGGTACAGGTGCACGAGCGCGCTGGCCTCACGTTCGGTGCGGCCCTTCGCTCCATTGTGCGTCAGGATCCGGATGTCATTCTCGTCGGAGAGATCCGTGATAAGGAGACTGCCGAGATCGCCATTCAGGCGTCGCTCACGGGGCATCTCGTCCTCTCGACCCTCCACACCAACGACGCCGCAAGCGCCGTCAC
The DNA here is from genome assembly GCA_040005935.1 of bacterium. GTDB lineage: Bacteria > Gemmatimonadota > Gemmatimonadetes > Gemmatimonadales > Gemmatimonadaceae > AG11. The sequence goes on from JBDTXZ010000612.1 coordinate 938, forward strand.
TCGGCTCATCGATATCGGGGTTGCCAGCTATCAGATCGCGACGGCGGTGAAGGGTGTGATTGCGCAGCGCCTCGTCAGGCGCGTCTGCGTGGAATGCGCGGGTGTTGGCTGTGACGCCTGTGAACGGTCGGGTTATCGCGGTCGTCGTGCGCTCGCGGAAATCCTTACGACGTCGCCTGAGTTCGAGCGGCGCGTTGCGACTGGGGCGTCGACAGAATCACTCGCGGAAGCTGCGCGTGCGGGCGGCTGCATCATGCTGTGGGAATCCGGGCTCGCGTTGGTGGAGAAAGGCGAAACCACAATGGAGGAGCTGAAACGCGTTGCGGCAGAACCAGTGCGACAGGTCGCTGAGCCTCCGCACCCGTCGCCAATACCGGTACCGGTGTTGCACATTCCACCGGCCGCCGATGTCGTACCTCTACCTACGAAACCGCCGCACTCGCTGATGGCCACTGTCAACGTCGGCACGATCGACGTCTACCTCATCGCGCGCGAGCACGGCGCGTGGAGAGTCCTCACCTTGCAGCGTTCTCCCACGACGCGGTGTCCTGGCGCCTGGGAAACGGTGCATGGTCACATCGAGCGCGGCGAGGAACCGGAAGACGCCGCCGTCCGCGAGGTGCATGAGGAAACCGGGCTCGTGGTTCAGCGCCTCTACAACGTGACGGTTCAGCCGTTCTATCTACATCGCAGCCATACTGTCGAACTCGCGGTGGTCTTCGCCGCATTCGTGGACGCTGGAGAAGCCGTCACGCTGGGCGAGGAACACTCGCGCTACGAGTGGCTTGATGGCACGTTGGCCATGGACCGATTCTTCTGGCCGCGCGAGCGGGTCGCGCTGCAGGAAGTATTGCACCTGTTCCGCAATGGTGATGGCGGTGAGGCCGAGGACATTCTACGCGTGCGGTAGAGATATTTTGTCGCCGCGCTTGCCTGGGCGCAGCCCGAAGGGAGCGCGTTTGTCATCTTGGGCGAGCGGAGCGAACAATGTTGTCATCCTGAGCGAGAGTAGCGAGCGTGTTGTGTCATCCGGAGCGAGCGGAGCCAGCATGTTGTGTCATCCTGAGCGAGCGGAGCGAGTCGAAGGATCTGCTTGTGCTCTTGACCGCGCGCAACAGTCGAGGAATCGCACGGCTCGGAAGGCGAAGGTCCGATTTGCACACGCCTCCAGAAACTATCCGCATCCCCGAGTGTCGAACGTTCGCCTCTCTCCCCGTGCGTCACATGCGTTTTCGCCTCGCCGGAGTTTTCTGCTCCGCTCTCGCCAGTCTCGCCCTCGCAAGTGTCAGTGTTGACGCACAGCAGGCTGCACCGCGCCCGCCGAGTATTCAACTCCTGTCGCTCCTGCAGTCCATCCAGGTCGCCAACGCGCCCGAGTTGGCGCCGGCCATCAACGGACTCCTGAGCGACACCACGTCCCATATGCGTATGGCCGAGCGTCGCCCCGCGACGCTGGCCGATTCGGAGCGGGCGGTGAAAATCGTTGCGGTGTCGCGAACAGCGCTCGCGCGATTCACCGACGTCGCCGTCGCGGAAAAGGAGGGCTATGTAAAATTCCTGCCGTGGTTGGAGGAGCAGGACATGTATCACTACAACAATATTCAGAACGTATTCGCCACGATGTCGGCATTCGATGCGACGAAGCCGTCGTCGTTGCTGTACCGCAAGGAGAAGGGGCAGTTGATACTCGTGGGCGCGATGTACACTGCCATGCCCGGCTCCACCCCGGACCAACTCGACGCACGCCTCCCACTCGGCGTCGCTCACTGGCATGAGCACGTGAATTTCTGCGGACCCAAGGCTGACTCCGTGCGTGCGGCCGCCGCAAAGGCAGATGGCGCATCGGTCGCTCGGTGGCTCGCGATTACGTCACGAGAAGACTGCACCGCGGCGGGTGGCCAATTCGTGCCCCGCCTGTTTGGCTGGATGGCGCACGTCTACATGTTCGGTGGCGACGACCCGCTCACGATTTGGGGCGGCGAGCACAACGACCATATGCGCATGCACGACCACCACTAATTAGCGCCGCAATCTCGCGAGGAGATGAACTAGCGCGGCACGCGGTGCTCGGACGTCCGCAGGATCGTGCCCGGCTCAGGTGCGTTCGGCTTGACGCGGACGCTCTTGGCCGGAATGCCGACGTAGACGTGATACGGTCGAACATCCTTTGTCGCGACCGCGTTCGCGCCGACCATCCCCTGTTCGCCGACATGCACGCCCGCCAACACCGTCGCGTGATATGTCACGCGGACGCCGTCCTCCCGCACAGTGAGGACATTCGTCACGTCGCGCTGATCGACGATGCTGT
>JBDTXZ010000613.1:0-3241 GCA_040005935.1 bacterium
GCGCTGGCGCGAAGCTCGGACGCCATCGCGTTGACGAGTCGCGCGGAACGCTCGTCAGGGGTCTGACCATTAGCCGGCGCGGCGCAGACAACGAGGCCGAGAACGTAGATCATTGCGTTTCTGCTTCGGAGCAGTCCTCCGCTCAGCACGGAGCCAAGCAGAATCGCAGTCAGCGCGATCTGGAACCACAACGGTGCATCACCGCTTTCCGAGACGACGAACAAGATACCGGCGACGCCGAGCGTGAGTACAGATACCGTTGCAGATCGCCGCCCGACAAGCACCGCGACGTAGCCGGACGCGACACCTGTAATGACAAGCGTGACGACTGACCACATGGCGACAATCCACGGCCGGTCACCAAACGCGAGCGCTCCTACGACATACTCCGTATGGTGTGCCAAGGCGAAGCTCCAAATGACGCCCGTGACGGACGCGGTGACGAGCAGCATCATCAATGCGTAGCCGCCGAGTACACTCACCAACAACCTGAGCGCACCGCGCGGACCGTCGTTCGAAATCGCCATCAGTGAAAGTGGGACCGTTGATCGTGCGAGTTGCGACCAGTACCAGCGATTAGCGGCGCGAACAGAACGACGAGACGCGACGCGATCGTACTCTTCCGCGAGATCGCCCAGGAATGCCTCGCGCAGGGATTCGTCAGGCATGATCACTGCCGCGACAAATTCCGCCGTCGCGGGTGGCATGTGCTGGTCACTCATGCGGTTGTCACTCGAGGCACGCCTTTCCAGAGCGCGGCGTTTACCTGACGAGCGTCCTGCATCACTTGCGCACCGAGTCGCGTGAGCTGAAAGCAGCGCTTTGCGCGTCCGCCTCGGACTGCGGTGGGTTCTGATATGCTGGACACCACCAGTCCTTTTGCTTCGATGCGTTGGAGGGTTGTGAACACTGTTCCCACCGCATGGTCACGCCCGGTTCGTTCGAGCAACGTTCGGCGAATGCTCGCACCGTATGCATTGGCGCCGAGTCGGGCGATGGTGAGCATGACGGCGAGTTCGAGTTCGCCAACTGATGGGAGTGTCATATGCTATTATAATGTAGAACATATCAGGCGGCGCGCAAGGAGGCGACGCTTGTGATTGCCTCGCACGTTAGCGCACGGCGACGAACCCGCGCTCCTTGAGCAGCACCCGATCGAACGTCGCTACATCCTCACAGTCCGCAGCACGCGCGTGTTCGCGAATGAGGTAGTCGGCAAAGTCACCCTTGCCCACTTCGTACGCGTTGAGTGCGCGAATCAGCTGGTCAGATGCGCTGAAAGTGAGATGCCGAGCGCGTAGGAGGTTGCGGAGCACGCCCGCAATTACTGTTCGTCCGACGTTGTAGCTCACGCTCATTACCGACACCGTCTCGCAGACGACGAGATCGGATATGAAAAGGGTGTCGCCGTCTGCGATGACGCGATCGATCAGCGCGGCGGCAGCGGCGGACTGTTTCGCGTCGTCCTCGACGAGGTACCTGACGAGGACGTTCGTGTCGAGAGCAATCATCGACGGGTGCCGCCCACCTTGACTGCCTCGTTCATCTCTTCGATGCTGACATGAATCCCGCCTGGCCTGACCACGCCTCGTAGCGATGGCAGGTCGACCGTTTCGGCCTCAACGGTCACGGTACCGTCATCATGGATGACGAAATTCATGCGGTCGCCGGGCAGCAAGCAAAGCGTCTCCCGAACGACCTTCGGTACCGTAATTTGGCCCTTGCTCGTAATCTTGGCCGACATTCCTTACCTCGATGCATATTCCTTGTCGAAGGTAAGGATTTTGAGCCCGCAGTCAAGGCGTGCGCGGATTTGCCCGGGCGAATCACGCGGCCGCACTCGCTTGCTGAAAGCGAATCTTCTTCACGCGAGTGATGCCCAGGCTTTCAAGCACCATCGCCGGAGCCCACGATAGCTCTTCTGAAGCATCATTTGAACGCATCGTGGTGCAGATCCTTCGACTCGCGCTACTTGCTCAGGGTGACATCCACTCACCCTCGCGTCATTCCGCCAATCCTTACCGTCTCGCACCACGCAGCCGATTCTTGAGGAACGCTCCGGTGTACGACGCCGTGCACGCCGCGATGTTCTCGGGCGTACCCGTTGCGACCACTTCGCCGCCCGCATGTCCGCCTTCCGGACCGAGATCAATCACGTGATCCGCCGTCTTGATCACATCGAGATGGTGCTCGATCAACAGCACCGTATGCCCAGCGTCCACCAAGCGATTCAACGACTCCAGCAATCGCACCACGTCAGCGGGATGCAGCCCCGTCGTCGGCTCATCGAGGATGTACAGCGTGTGCTTCGATCGCTGCAGCTTGCTGAGCTCCGTCGCAATCTTGATGCGCTGCGCCTCGCCACCTGAGAGTGTTGTTGCCGATTGGCCGAGTGTCAGGTAGCCGAGGCCGAGATCATTCAAGACGTCGATTCTCTTACCGATGGCCGGCTCGCTCGCGAAGAAGCCGACGCCCTCCTCCACGGACATGTTCAACACATCATCAATCGTCTTCCCGCGCACGGTCACTTCGAGCGTCTCGGCATTGAATCGCGCGCCCTTGCACGCGCCGCATGTCACCTCGACATCGGGCATGAAGTAGAGCTGCGTCGTGATCACGCCTTCGCCCTGACATTCCTCGCAGCGTCCGCCCTTGACGTTGAAGCTGAAGCGCCCTGCCTTGTACCCACGCTCCACGGACAATGGCGATTTCGTAAACACGTCACGGATGTTGTCGTAAAAGCCGATGTACGTCGCGGGATTGGATCGGCTGTTCCGCCCAATGGCCGATCGGTCGATGCTGACGACTTTGTGGACGTGCTCCATGCCGTCCACGCGGTCGTGATTGCCCGGCAACGTGCGTGTGTCGACGAGCCGCTTCCAGAGTGCCTTGTACAGGATGTCGTTGATGAGCGTACTCTTGCCTGATCCCGACGCGCCCGTGATCGCGGTCAGCGTCCCCAGCGGGAAGCGCACGTCGACGTCCTTGAGATTGTTCTCGCGCGCGCCGCGCACGATAAGTGACTTGCCATTGCCGGCTCGACGCAGCGTTGGCATCGCAATAAACTTCTTGCCGGACAGAAATTGTCCCGTGGGCGACCCTTTGCACGCCAACACATTCGCGAGCGTGCCCTGGACGACGACTTTCCCGCCGTGAACGCCCGGACCGGGACCCATCTCGACGATGTGATCCGCGGCGCGAATGGTGTCGTCGTCATGCTCCACGACAATGACCGTGTTGC
>JBDTXZ010000614.1:0-3238 GCA_040005935.1 bacterium
TCACGCTCGGGATCAGCCAGCTTCGATTGTCCGCAGCAGAAGCTTTCGTGGCCGGTACCATCAACGGCGCGGCCGCACTTGGCATTGCCGCTGACGTCGGGCAGGTGGCACCTGGATTCTCCGCTGACCTCGTACTGTGGAATGCCAGCGACGTACGGGAGATTCCGTATTGGTACGGCGCAGGACGTTGTCGAGCGTCGTGGGCACGCGGCAAACCTTGTCACGTCCATGACTTAGCGCTAACTTTTTGCCTCTGATCCCCCCTCTGCCGCGAGGCCGGGGACGACCCTCGCCGAGCCCCGATCGTCCCTGATGCCAGATGTCGCCAAGCTCAAGAAAAAGGCAGCTGAGTTCGAGCTGAAGAAACAGTTCGACAAGGCGCTGGCGGTGTACGTCGAGATCCTCGATAGCTACGGTTCGCTGGACGAGGAAGTCGATGTCTCGCTGTTCAACCGGGTCGGTGACCTCTACCTGAAACAGGGGAGCGTCGGCGACGCCGTTGACTACTACGAGCAGGCGGTCGATCGGTACGCCGACGGCGGATTCCACAACAATGCCATCGCGCTCTGCAACAAGATCCTGCGCAACTCGCCGGGCAGAGCGAGCGTCTACTACAAACTCGGCAAGATCAGCGCGCAGAAGGGCTTCAAGGGCGACGCCAAGAAGAACTTCCTCGAGTACGCGGATCGCATGCAGACGTCGGGCAAGATCGACGAGGCGTTCCGCGCGTTGAAGGAGTTTGCGGATCTGTGTCCCGATCAGGATGACATTCGCCTGATGCTCGCCGAACAGCTGTCGAAGAAGGGACGAGGCGCAGAGGCGATCGAACAACTGCAGTTGCTGTACATCCGCTACTCGCACGAAGGGCGTGCTGCCGAGGCGCGCGCGACGATCGAACGGATGAAGGCAATCGACCCGACGGCGGAACCGCGCGAACTGGGTGATGCGCCGAGCCGCTCCGCCGCCGATCTGGTGTTCCTCGATCTGAGCGATACAGCTCCGCAGCCCCGCGTCTCGAGCGTGGCCAAGCGGGCGATGCAGGGTCTCGAGATGCTGCATACCGGCGAAGTAGAAGAGATTCACCGGACGTCTCTGCCTGTGGACGTGATCGCAACGCCGGCAATCCCGGCGTCGCCTATTGCCCCGCCGCCGTCACCGACGGCGCCGGAGCCCATCGCGGAGATTCTGGACACTCCGGAACTCGAGCCGGCCGTGCTTGATGGACTCACGCGCGTCGATGACTTCGAGCGCAGCAGTATTGGGTTGAACTCCGGTAGCCTCCTCGACGGCCTCGAAACGACGTCTTTCAGCTCCGAGGCGGACTCACCAATCGGCGGCGAGTTGCTCGACTTTGAGCCCACGAGTTTTGCCCCGCACGTGGAGCAACCAGTCGCGCCTCCGGCGGAAAGTCGGCCAGTGGCGGCAGGTCTGGATGATCTGCTCGACTTCGATCTGCCAGCGTCGCCGGTCGCCCCGAAGAGGTCAGTGGTCGATTTGGACTTCGGCGAGCTTGACCTGAGCGTGCCAGGTTTCAGCGAGCCAAAGCAGACTCCGTCGCGCCCGTCACTGCATGGATTGCCGATGCTCGTCGACGAGGACGGCGTGGAATCGCTGTCAGAAGACGACGAACCAACCATCGGCGGCGATCTCGAACTGATTCTGCCCGACGGAACTCCGGCGCGAGGCACTCGCGCGCAGGACCCCGTTGATGATCTGCCGTTCATGAATCTCGACCTGCCGCACCCAGGCGAGGCCAGTATCGTCGTCGAAAGCGCGTATGCGCGGAACAGCGTCGAGTTGGAGCCACTGGAGCTCGACAGCGCGCGTCCAGAACCCGATAACGAACCAGCCGCTGACGACGAGTTGGCGGTAGGCGACGAATTGGCTGTGGACGACGAATCGGTCGTGGACCATTACTCATCTGGCCTCGACACCGAGCGCGAACTCGAAATCATCCCCACTCCGCCAGCGGCTCGTCGCGCGTCAACGGTTATGGCCGAGCAGGATGTCGATCTGTTGCAGGCGCTGTCCGACGCGGATACCGACGATCACACCGTTCGGCGGCGCCTGGCTGAGGCGATGCTCGAGTCGGGGGACCGCGAGGGTGGTCTACGCCAACTCGAGGCGGCGATGGTCGGGTTCGAGCGCAATGATGATCTCGGCGCAGCATCCAAGCTCGCTGACGAAATCGTCCTGCTCAATCCGAGTTCAGTCCGGCATCACCAGAAGCGCGTCGAGTATGCGTTCCGGACGAATGAGCGCGGACGCCTGATCGAAGCGTACGTTCAGCTGGCAGACGCGTTGTTCCGCGCCGGCCAAGTCGAGAAATCGCGCGCGATCTATCAGCGCGTCATAGATCTCGCACCCGAAGATCTCCGGGCACAGTCCGCGCTCGAGAGCTTCCCGGAGCCGGAGCCCGTGCCCGAACCAGTCGTGGCGCCGCCCAAGCGCCAGACGATGGGAATCTCACGCGCGAGCATTCCGGCGCTATCGATTCCTGCTACGCCACCGCCGACGTCCGACCACGAGTACATCAATCTCGGCGATTGGCTCCGCGACGACGAAGCACCGAAAGACACGCGGATGGTCGTCGACGAAGAGGAACCGACCGGCGACGAAGAAGCGGACTTCCAGGACATGCTCAAGAAGTTCAAGCAGGGCATTGCCGACAACGTCGAGGACGAGGATCATCAAAGCCACTACGATCTCGGCGTCGCGTTCAAGGAAATGGGCCTGCTCGATGAGGCGATCTCCGAGTTTCAGAAGGCGCTTCGCGCGCCGAGTAATCGGGTGCCCACGTATGAGGCACTTGGATTGTGCTTCATCGAGAAAGAGCAGTATCCGATGGCGGCCACCATTCTTGGGCGCGCGCTCCACGAGCCAGGAATGAGCGAAAGTCAGTTGATTGGCGTGCTGTATCTTCTCGGCCGTTGTGCGCAGCAGCGCGGCCAGCGTGATGCGGCGATCGAGTACTACCAACGTGTTTTCGTCGTGGATATCCAGTTCCAGGACGTTGGTGAGCGGCTCGCTGCCGTCGAGGGCGCCGCACCGTGAGCAGTGCCGTGGCGCGCACGCGCATGCCTGCGACAGCGGCGCTTCGTGAGATTCAGGCGCCGGTCCAGGAGCGACTCGAGGCGGTCGTGGCTGAAATGCGGCGCGTCGTCTCGGCAGACCTGCCGTTGATCGAGCAGGTGAGCAGCCATCTGCTCCAGATTCGCGGTAAGATGTTTCGTCCAAC
>JBDTXZ010000615.1:0-3232 GCA_040005935.1 bacterium
TCCTGGACGATGGAGTTGTCCGACTGGAAGACGATGAGGGAATAGTCGTTCTGCTGGACCACGCGGTTGATGCCGGCAATCATCGACGGCATGAAGAACATGTTCATCTCGGGGACGATCAGCGCGATCAGGCGCGAATGCTTGGCGCGCAGATACCGGGCGCGATAGTTCGGGATGTAGCTCAGCGCCTGAGCGACTTCACGGACGCGTTCCTTGGTTTCGCCGCTGATGTCCGGATGGTCGGCGAGGGCGCGCGAAACGGTGGCCATGGAGAGGCCAACCTTCTTCGCGATGTCCTTCAGGGTAACCCGGCGTCCGGGCATAGTGCTCCGTCGTGACAGTGAATTCGCAAAATCCAGTGCAACCGATTGCGATGCATCTTGCACCCCAACCTACTTGCCCGGGTCCGTTGTTGCTGCTATCAGATAAGCTGTAACACCAACGCGGGTTGCGATTTTGCACTAATCCGTGGCAAATAGCCAGCAATATTGCACGACAAATTGCGCGGGGCGACCAAAACGCGGCGGTGAAGGCCGGCGGCGCCCGCGCTCGAGATGACTCCCACGAGGCCCAACATGCGTTCCCCTGTCCGCTCACTGCTCGCTGCGATCGCGCTGATCGGCTGTCAAATTGCGACGCGTGCCGATGCGCAGGCGCTTCGCTCGCCTCCGGCGTGGACGAGAAACGCGGTGATGTACGAGGTCAACGTGCGGCAATACACGCCGCAGGGAACCTTCACGGCACTGCGGCCACACCTGCCGCGCCTGAAGAGCCTCGGCGTCGACCTGCTGTGGATCATGCCCGTGCAACCGATCGGCAAGTTGAATCGCAAGGGCGGGCTCGGGAGTTACTACTCCATCTCCGACTATCGCGCGATCAATCCGGAGTTCGGCTCGGCGGCCGACTTCAAGGCATTCGTTGCCGACGCGCACGCCCACGGCTTGAAGGTCATCCTGGATTGGGTCCCCAACCATACATCGTTCGATCACGTGTGGATCGCAAAGCACCCCACCTGGTATCTGCACAAGGCAGACGGCTCCGTCTCCAATGCGGTCAACGAATCCGGCGCGGAAACCGATTGGACCGACGTCGCGCAGTTGAATTACGACAACCCCGACATGCGGCGTGCAATGCTGGCCGACATGCGGTACTGGCTCGACGTCATGAAGGTCGACGGATTCCGCTGCGACTTCGCCGCCGGCGTGCCGATGGACTTCTGGGTGGAAGCACGGCGCACACTCGCTGCGGTCCGCCCCGACATCTTCATGCTGGCCGAGGCGGAAATGCCGGCGCTTGGCGAGGCGTTCGACATGTCGTACGGATGGGAACTGCACCACTTGCTGAATGACGTGGCGCAAGGGAAGAAGAACACGCCCGAGTTGGATGCGTACCTGCAAAGGCAAAAGCGCGCGTACCACGCGAACGACTTCCACATGTACTTCACCACCAACCACGACGAGAACAGCTGGAACGGCACGGAGTTCGAACGTATGGGCGCGAATCACGTGCCGGCGTTCATTCTCGCGGCGACGATGCGCGGCGGCATGCCGCTTCTATACACAGGGCAGGAGGTGAGCCTGAACAAGCGGCTGCGCTTCTTCGAGAAGGACACGGTGGACTGGAGCGGTACGTCGCTCGCGGGCTTTTACAGTTCGGTCTTCGCGCTCAAGCACGCCGAAGAAGCGCTGTGGAATGGCGGGTGGGGCGGAGCACAAACGCCGCTGACGACGGACGGCGGCAATCGCGTGTACGCGTTTACGCGCACGCGCGGAGGCAGTGCGGTTCTCGTTGCTGCCAACTTTGGCGACGCACCTGTCTCCGTCTCGTACAAGGGACTCGCGCAGCCCGGCGGCTACACAGATTGGTTCGCCAAGTCGGCCGTCCAACTGGCCGGTTCTGGCAAGTTGGACATTCCGGCGCATGGTTATCGCGTGCTCGTGCGCGGCCGGCGCACAGCCGACACCTCGAACAAATAGCCTTCCAATGGCGCGAGCGTGGCGCGCGGTACATAGTCGCGCAGTCGTCGCCGAGCATGCCGATTTCCTCGCCGTAGTAGTGGAATGGCATGCCAGGAAGCGTGAGCAGGACGAACGACGCCATACGTCCGCGCGTGTGCTGCCCGCAGGAGCATCGCGCCAACGACTCCCATGCGCGAGCCATCCGGCGGACGGCAGAACTGGTCCTCATGTGCCAAGCGTTGCTCTGTCGTACGCTCGCGTCCAATCGCACATTGTCGCGTTGCGTTTCGTCCCATCGCGCGCGTCGTTCGCGTCCCGTTTGCCTCCCGTCATCAATCCTAGAGGAACATGAGCCAGCGGCCGCGTCTGAGCCCAGTCGGGCTGTTCAACATGAGCTTCGGATTTCTGGGCATCCAATTTGGTTGGGGTCTGCAGCTCGCCAACATGTCCGCCGTGTACGAACGCCTTGGAGCGCGCTCGGACCAGGTTCCGCTGCTGTGGCTCGCTGCTCCCGTCACGGGCCTCCTCGTGCAGCCGATCATCGGCGCGCTGAGCGATCGCACCTGGGGCCGCCTTGGGCGACGGAGACCGTACTTCCTCACCGGCGCCATTCTCGCTTCCATCGCGCTTTTCTTCATGCCGACGTCGAGCAGCCTCTGGATGGCGGCGACGCTCCTCTGGGTGCTCGATGCCTCGATCAATATTTCGATGGAGCCGTTTCGCGCGTTCGTCGCCGACAAGCTCGACGCAACGCAGCGGACGACGGGCTTCGTGGTCCAGTCGCTGTTCATCGGCATAGGTGCCAGCCTGGCCAACGCGCTTCCGTTGTTGCTTCGCACCATGGGCGTGACCGGCAACACGCCGAGCGGCATTCCACTCACGGTGAAGTACTCGTTTCAGTTTGGCGCAGTGGTGTTCCTCCTCGCGGTGCTGTGGACTGTTGTGACGACGTCCGAATACCCTCCAGAGGACATGGCCGCCTTCGAACGAACCAAGAGCGAGCGTCCCGGCATTGGGCACTTGCTTGGCGAAATCGCCACGGCAATACGGGAAATGCCCGCTACGATGCGCCAGCTCGGTGTGGTTCAGCTGCTGACATGGCTCGGCCTGTTCTGTATGTGGCTGTTCTTCGTGCCCGCCACAGCGCGCCATGTGTTCGGAGCAACCGATCCGCGGTCGGAGTTGTATACGCAGGGCATGGAATGGGGTGGCTTCACCTTCGCGTTCTACTCCATCACGTGCTTCATCGTCGCGCTCGCGCTGCCGAAGATCGC
>JBDTXZ010000616.1:0-3223 GCA_040005935.1 bacterium
GGACGTTCTTCGCGGAGATCTCTCCGCCGGGTGATGAAGGTCAGCCTTGAGCCGCGTCGATTACGGCCCATGATTTCGGCCCGATAATTCCATCCGGAACCATGCTGTGCGTACGCTGGAATTCGCGGACCGCAGCCTCCGTCTTGGGCCCGAACGTCCCGTTCTGCGGATCGACCTTCAACTTCCTCTGGAGTTCCTTCACCGCGTCGCCCGTGGCACCTCGCCGCAACGTTGGACGCGCCTTCCCCGAGGGCTCCTCGGCGGGGATGAGCACCGGCGCGGGCGCGCTGCCGGCGAGGATTTCCGCGACCGCCTCGCGGAAGAGGTCCATGTCGAGATTCGGGTCACCCTTTCGGCCCGCCGGAAGCGCGTATTCCTTGTGCCCGCAGCACGACGCTGCGGTGCGGCCCGCGTGGCCGAGAATGGCGGCGACGCCGCGCTGGTATGCGTCGACCTGCACGTCCGGCCACGGATCCTTTTTGCTTCCGGAGTTTTCGGCCTCGATGCCGATCATGTTTCTGTTGCCCGTCACGATGCCGTTCCACATGCCCGTGCCGGCATGATTGGCGCGACCAGCCGCGATTATGTAGTACGTGCCGTCGCGACCCAGCCCAAGTTGCGAGAGCGGGCCAGGGAGATCTTCGCGGCCGTGAATCAGCGTCTTCAATGTCGGCATGTTGCCACCGCCGACTGTTGCCGTATAGTGGCAGATCACGCCTAACGTCGGGCCGACGTCGGCCTTCCCGCGCTCTTCCCAGCCGTCGACCAGCGCAACCTTGAGTCCGGCCGCGCGCAATGCGTCTGGGAGCCAGATGAGTGGTCGTGGCATCTAGGCGACCCCCCCGGTAGCGGCAGGCAGATCTTCGTCTGACGTGTGTACGTCGGCGGCAGTGAGCTCGACGTCGCATCCGTCGACGTCCGCCTCCGGATCTGGAGCGGGCCCCGCACTTCGTCGTGGCGCATCCAGCGGCGGACCGGCCGCTGGTACCACACCACCTGCAACTTGCACCACCGGGACTTCAGTTCCGGCGCCCACGGCGTGCGTTGTGGCGCCGACATCGCCCTTGGCAACGGCCGCTTGAGCGGCACTACTCTGCCGGTCTTCTGACGACTCTTCCCCGCTCTTCTCGTGTGGCTTCACCGTCGAGCGAACCACCATCACCTTGTTGAGAAGATCGAACCAGAATGGTGCGCCCAGGGTGGCCGCGAGTGCCGTCATCAACCAGCCAAGCATTGGCGAGGCAACGTCGATCCAGTTGCCTCCGCGAATGGAAGGACCTCGGCCCCATCCGATGGGTAGACCCAATGAGTCGAGCTCCGCGCGTGCCGCTGCGTAGCTGTGTGAACTGCCGGCCGGCGCGCTCGTGTCTTTCGCTGCCGCCTCTGCACGTGCGACCACCGCCTTACGCGCGGCATCGTTGCGATAGAGGTAGTCGGCGATGGTAAGCGGATTGATGTTCAGTCCGATGGCAACGACGAGGCCGATTCCGAATAGCACTTTCTGGGTTGCGCGCTTGTACCCGCCGGACACGCGGTCCATTCCGCTGTCGTACCATGCGCCGAGGTTTGCGACTGCCTTGTCCATATTGCCCTGCGCCGTGTCGATCGCCGTGAGCAAGACGCGCTGCACTTGCGCGTTCTCGATGTTGATGACGTTGGCGCGCACGGTCTCGAGCGACAGCACCGGTGAGCTCGCGTCGCTCGTGGCAACCGCGCCCGACCCGCGCGCCGCGATGTCCATGAGCGCAAGCGCGAAGTTTCGCGTCGGGATGTACGTGGGCAGGTTGCTGCCGTGTGCAAGAGGCGACGGGCGGATTACGCCCTTGCGCGGCTTGTAGTCGCCGGAGAAGAGCCCGTGAATCAGGGGGTGTGTGTAGAAGGAGCGTGCGATGCCGACGGCACTTCGATCGTGCAGCAATTCGCGGATACCTGACTCTAGAAATGCAGCGCGTGTCTTGAGTATGCTTTCCATCGCCTCTCGTATCGCGGTGCAAATCACGCTCACGAGGAGAAAAATAAGGATGACGCCGATGGCAGTTTCCAGGATCTCTGAACCGAACATGCGCATCCTCCATAACGTGCGAAGGGATAGTACGACTCGACCAGCGCATCAACATGCTCGTCGATGGGCTGCGGTCGCAAGCGTCATGTCGTTAGAGGCACCCGTGCCAGGTATTTCCGAGGCGCGCGCTTAAAGTTTTCCAAGCGCGCGCTCTCGTGCAGCTACGGTTGCATGCGCGCGCGCAGGGTCCAGTACGCGACGACGCTGCACCGCCCCGATTTTGTAATGTTGCCATTGGGCCACGTGTAGCGCTGATACTCAAGGGGCACCGAGTCAGGACGCGCGTATACCTCTACCGCAATCAGGTCGGAGGGAAGCTCCGGTATGATTGTGGCTGCGGTTGCGGGACGGCCGTCGACCAGCTGCGCGACGCATCCCCAAGGCGGGTTCGCCTGTACGTAACGCACCGGCCCGTAGCGTGTCGACCGCAGGCTCGTGCGAAACCCCTTCATATCGTGAAACAGGTCGGCCGTGTAAAGCGCGTCCTTGTCGTCGATGTCGGTGTAATCGAGAAAGACGCCGCCGCCGGCCTTGCGACGACAAACAAATCCGTCGAGCGAATACGCGGAGCACGTTCGACCAGCCGTGACGACGATCGCATCGAGCATGGGCATCCGCTGATCGAACACGAGTGTAATGTCTGCGCGGCCCGCCTTGGAGAGGCCGACTTCGAAGTCGGTGGGAGCGAAGCCCAGCTTACGGGCGCGGACCGTATAGTTGTCGGCGTCGAGGCCGCTGACGAGGAACCGTCCGGATGAGTCGCTGCGGGCACGGTGGCCGCCGGGGCGAATGATGATATCTGCGGCTGCCACGGGCCGATTGGCGGTGTCCCGGACGATGCCCGCGATGACGCCGCCTATGGCGGCCTGTTGCGCACTGGCGAGTGCGGGCACCGCAAGGAGAATGGCTGCGGTCAGCGACGACAACTGTGATGAATGAGACATGGCACACCTCGAGTTGCATCAAGGAAAGACTCGTCTCATACCCCGGTAGAAGACATGAAGTTCAGGTATTCAGGCTCACGTGGGAAGAGGGGCACGCTGCAAACACCCTGTGAACGACAAAATTCGGCGAGGGAAGCGCGAGACGCGTGGCTTCGAAATCGATGAAGTGAAGTGGGCATGTTGGCGGAGCTGTCTGAGCTGACGCTGGCGGTCCCCA
>JBDTXZ010000617.1:0-3212 GCA_040005935.1 bacterium
ATCCACCATGACGTCAACGCCGTGACGATGTGCCATGTCCACGATGGCCCGCACGGGAAGGATTTGCCCGGTGATGTTGACCATGTGGCAAACCATCAACAGTCGTGTTCGCGGGGTAATGGCACTCTCGTAGAGCCGAACGAGTTCATCGTCTGACTTCGGATCAATCGGCAGCGAGACAATCCTGTTGACAACGCCGTAACGTTTCGCCTGCAGCTTGAACATGTCGAGCATCGCGCCGTAGTCCTGCTCGGCCATCACCGCCTCGTCACCGGCCTTCCAATCAATGCCAGCGATGACGGTGTCGAGGCTCTCGGTCGTATTTCGCGTGATGATGAGCTCTTCTGGCGAACAACCGGCCATGCGCGCGAGCCGCGTGCGCGCCGCGAGCTTGTCGTCGTATTGCCGAGTGCGCATGTAGTACGACGCTTCGTAGTTGATCTCCCGCACTCGTCCGACGAATGCCTCGAGCACGGGCTGCGACTGCATGCTGAAGTAGCCGTTCTCGAGATTGATGTAGTCCGGCTTGAGCCGGTACTTCTCGCGGATCAGCGCCCAGAATGGCTCGTCTTCAGCCAACGCGCTCGGCGAAAGCTCCGCGTACTGCGCCCACAGGCGATCGCCCAGCAACAGGCCGAGTGAGGCACCGCCAATGGTGCGGAGGAATTCGCGCTTATTCATTTCTGGGTCGAAGGCATGACGGAAACGTGCGGAACAGAAGTGTGTGACGCCAGAGTACTACACGTGACACATTCATGCACACGCTGAGTCATCCATCGTACGATTGCGCTCGACGAAAGAGCACCAGTCACCCGATCAAGTCACCGCGACCACGACCATGTCACGACGCCCGTTCACCTGGACTCGCCTCTTCACGACCCGATCCGCGCTGCTCGCCTGCCTCGGCATCCCAGCGCTCGCGGCGCCAGCGGCGCAGTCGCTCTACATGCCGCGCGCGGTGACGCTGGCCTACAAGCGTGGAACACGATCCCCAGACGGACGTCCCGGCGCGACGTACTGGCAAAATCGAGCCCGGTACTCGATCACCGTGAGCGCCCTGCCGCCAGACAGGGCCATCAAGGGCACCGAGCAGATCACCTATTTCAACAACAGTCCTGACACGCTGCAGAGTCTGGTGATCAAGCTGTTCTTGAACATTCATAAGCCGGGTGCGCCGCGCGCCGACGGTGCGAACGACGCCTATCTCACCTCGGGTGTGCACATCGACGCGTTCTCACAGAATGGTCAACCGACGCCATGGAAGGACGAGTCGGGAACGTTCACGTGGCGGCGTGTGCCCCTTGCGGCGCATCTCATGCCTCACGATTCAGTCCGGCTGTCCTTCGCATGGCATTGCGACATCTCTCGCGAGAGTGGACGCGAAGGCATGATCGATTCCACGACGTATTTCCTCGCGTACTTCTATCCGCGCGTTGCCGTCTACGACGACTACAACGGATGGGACACGATGGACTTTACAGACCAGCAGGAGTTCTACAGCGATTTCAATGACTACGACGTGACGGTGAACGTTCCAGCCAACTATGTCGTCTGGGGAACCGGCACACTCACGAACGCAGCAGAGGTGCTGTCGCCGGCGCATCTCCAGCGCTTCCAGGCGTCGCTCACGTCGGACGAAACCATTCGCGTCGCGACGAAGGAGGATCTTTCAGCCAAACGCGTAACGGCGCAACAGCCTGTGAATGCCTGGCACTTCAAGGCCGCGGACGTCCCCGACATGGCCTTCAATGTGAGCGATCATTACGACTGGGATGCGGCCAGTGTCGTCGTCGACGATGTGTCTCACCGGCGCGCGAGCGTTCAGGCCGCGTACAACGATTCATCCGCCGACTACCATCGCATGGTGCAATTCGGCCGGCACGCGCTCGACTGGCTGTCGCACAACTGGCCCGGCGTTCCCTATCCCTACGAAAAGACAACCGTCGTGCAAGGATTCGCCGGGATGGAGTATCCGATGATGGCGAACGATGAATCCTACGCTGATACCACGTTCTCTCGTTTTGTCGCCGAACACGAAATCGCGCATACGTACTTTCCCTTCTACATGGGGATCAACGAGACGCGCTACGGCTTCATGGACGAAGGCTGGGCAACAACGTTGGAGTATCTCATTGGAGCAGTGGATCTTGGGCGCGCGCGAGCCGACACCGCGTTCCGGCAATTTCGCGTGAATGGCTGGATTCACGATCCGTCGGCAATCGCGGATCTGCCCATCATCACGCCGGGTGACATGCTGAAGTCATCGGCGTACGGCAACAATGCGTATGGCAAGGCGGCACTCGGCTATCTCGCCATGAAGGACCTGCTTGGCGATGCCACATTCAAGAAATGCCTGCACGCGTTCATGGAGCGCTGGCACGGCAAGCATCCCATTCCGTGGGATTTCTTCAACACGTTCAATGATGTATCGGGTCAGAACCTGGACTGGTTCTGGCGGCGCTGGTACTTCGACAATAGCTACATCGACCTCGGCGTGGCGGGCATGTCACGAACGAGCAGCGGCTACTCCCTTGTCATCGAGAACCACGGCGGCATGCCCGCGCCGGTAGACGTACGCCTTCACTTCGCCGACGGCAGCTCCGGCACCATTCACGAAACGCCAGCGATATGGAAGGTCAATCAGAAACGTGCGACAGTGGCACTCTCCACGAAGAAGACGGTCGCGTCGGTGGACTTGGATGGTGGGATCTGGGTCGATGCGGATACCACGAACAACCACTGGGCGCGGAAGTAGTTGTTCGAGAGGTGCGCGCATCGCGCCTCCCGCACGAGCGAAGCGCGTGTCGGGATCTACCATCGCGGCGCTGCCAGCCGCCGCGTCGCGATCGCAAACGATTCGATTGGCGCTGGAAGTCGTTGACGCCGTCATCGAAGTGTTGTGGGTGACGCGGCGGAACGGCCTTAACGCGGATTTACGCGGATGTGGCGGATCGCCGCGGATCCTCCGATGGCTCCGCCGTCCGCGCGCCTCCGTGCAGAGCGCGTTGATCTCGATACGAGCGGTCGCTCGTGGCTTGACAGGACGACGGTGGTGTGCTGACCCGTTGAAACCAACCCTGCCTTTCTTGTCGCTCAAGGCTCATGTCACGCCAACTCGCGCCCCCGCGTTTCGGGGATCCATCTCCACGCCAGCGCCCCGAACAGGTACGCAGCACCGGTGATGGTGAAAGCGACGCTGAATCCATGCGTCG
>JBDTXZ010000618.1:0-3203 GCA_040005935.1 bacterium
GCCTCCTCTGCCTCGCGGGACCGTGCTTCCAGCGCTGTGGCCTGCTGCTGCAACCTCTCTGCGAACTCACGCATCTCCCGCGCGCGATCTTCGGCGGCGCGCCGGCCAGCTTCCTCGGCCGCCGCTCGGCGTGCGTTCGCCAATTCACGCTGCTGGGC
This sequence comes from bacterium, assembly GCA_040005935.1. Classification (GTDB taxonomy): domain Bacteria; phylum Gemmatimonadota; class Gemmatimonadetes; order Gemmatimonadales; family Gemmatimonadaceae; genus AG11. Next base: position 159 of record JBDTXZ010000618.1, read on the forward strand.
GGCGCGCTGCTCGGTGAGGTCGCGCGTCAATTTGGCAAAGCCGATGAGCTCACCGCGCTCGTCACGTCGCGCGGTGAGCAGCACATTGGCCCAGAACTGCGATCCGTCTTGGCGAACGCGCCACCCTTCGTCCTCAAATCGTCCATCGCGCGCGGCGACTTCCAACTGCCGTTCCGGCTTGTGGGCGGCGCGGTCCTCGGCCGGATAGAACTGCGCGTAGGAGCGCCCAATGATTTCCGAGGGCCGGTATCCTTTGATTCGCATCGCGCCTTCGTTCCAGGTCACGACGCGTCCCGTCGTGTCCAGACGGATGATCGCATATTCCTTTACGCCTTCCACGAGGAAGCGAAAGCCTTCCTCGCTTTCACGCAGTGCCTGTTCCGCGTCGCGCCGCTCACTGAGGTCGCGGGTAACCTTCGCGAACCCGACTGCAGTGCCTGATGCGTCGCGGAGCGCCGTGATCACCACGTTTGCCCAGAATCGCGTGCCATCCTTGCGGATGCGCCACCCTTCGTCCTCGAACCGGCCTTTGTTTAGCGCGGTTCGCAATTCGAATTCTGGAAACCCCTCTGCGACCATCTGGGCCGGGTAGAAAATCGAGAAGTGTTTTCCAATCGCCTCGTCCGCGGTATACCCCTTGGAGCGCTGGGCGCCGGCGTTCCAGCTGAGGATGTACCCTTTGGTGTCGAGCGCGAAGATGGCGTAATCCTGCACGCTTTCCACGAGTAGCCGGTAGAACTCAGCGGACTCTTGCGCAGCTTTGTCCCCAGCGCGCGCAATAAATGGCCTCGCACTGGGCGGAGAATCGTTTTGGCTGGAGGAGGTGGGCGTGGGCGACGACCCGCCTGCAACGGGCTCTTGCTTGATGCCGTGCCGATTCTTCCTCTCAGTCACGCGGTGTTGCTCCAATTGGGGTCGTGCGTAGCCAGTGCGGGAACTGTGCCTGCCCGCGTTGCTGACTCGGTGCGTCTGGCGACGGCGAACGCTCGTCGTCTGACGTCCAGGCGTTTGTCCACCGAGGCAAGCGAGCCTGCCGTCCCGAGTCCAGCGCGGTCCGTCGTGGAGCGTCCTCGAGCTTCCGGTGTACTACGTCGTACCTTTCAGCGACGTACTCCAACACCATGACCAATCGTGACTGCCCCTTGGCTCGAGCCCACACCGGGTGCCACCGCACGTACGACGTCAACGGTCGCAATTCGCGTGCGACGGACCGTTCGTCTGGGGTTCGTCGTGGCGGTGGCCGCGCTCGCGTTCGCGCCAAACCCGTTGCCTCACGAGTTGCTGGTCGCCGAGCATCGGGAAGCACACACGCGTGAGCTGAAGTCGTGTGGGAAGAAGAAGGCATGCATCAGAAAGCCGCGCGCCAGCTCACGCCAAGGCGCCGCGGCAACAGACGTTCTCACTCCATCGCCCACGCGCTTTCGCACCCTGTGGTCGGAGGACCAGTACGACGACGTCACCGTGTGGATTGCTCCAGGGGACAGCGTTCCACTCTGGCACGGAGTGAACCGTTTCATGGTTCGCGATGCATTTCACCTCTGGACGGCAGCGGGCGCTCCAGTGCGATTTGTGTTCGTGTCCGATTCATCGCGTGCGGACGTGAAGGTGCTGTGGCTCGATTCGCTGCCAGAGGGCAGGGCAGGGCAGGTGACTCGGCTTGCGGATCAGCGGGGGTGGCTCAGGTCGGCGACTATTGAATTGAGCACCCGCAACATCGCGGGCAAGGCACAGGACTCGACGACGGTGCGCGCGGTTGCGCTGCATGAGGTGGGGCATCTGTTGGGGCTCGAACACAGCGCCGACGAACGCGACATCATGGCCGCATGGGTCATCGCGCAATCGCTCACGATGCACGATCGGTCCGCGATGCGCGCGCTCTACGATTTCGCGGATCGGAAGGGCGACGACTGAGTCTCGGTCAGCCGTTTTAACTTGCGCCGTTCGCGGCTGCGCTACCTACCACGCGCATGCGTCGAAGCAGAAACGCGCCGAGCCCGATGGCCACGAACACGAGCGCTACCGTATACGGAATACGTTAGCGCACACGCGCGTGCATCGAGTGGGCGGAGCGGTCGCTGGCACCTTGCGCGTATAAGTTCCATCACGCACGAGAAGGCCTTCCAGATGCGGTTTCTTCCGGTCCCACATGTTCATATCTGATTTCGCGATAAAACGGCCGATCATCACGATCGTGACGATGCTGGCCTTGGTCGTCTTCGGCCTGGTCTCGCTCCTCAAGCTCGACACCGACGAGTTCCCCGACTTCGAGCAGCCGATCGTGTTCATCGGCGTGGCGTACCCGGGGGCTTCACCGGATGTCGTCGAACGCGAGGTCGTCACAAGGCTCGAAGACAAGTTCTCGGGAATCAGCGGCGTCGAAAAGCTCAACTCCACGTCGACAGACGGTTTTGCCCAGATCGTCATTCAGTTTTCGTTTTCAAAGAACGTCGATCAGGCGACGCAGGACGTACGCGACGCCATTTCGGCCGTACGCGGGCAGTTGCCGCAGGAGATCATCGAGCCCGCCATTCGCCGGTTCGATCCGGCCGCGCTTCCGATCATTTCCCTCGCGCTGACGTCGAGCACGCTCAGCGTCGCGCAACTCAGCCAATTGGCCGACCAGACAATCGCCGGCGAGCTGCGATCTATTCCGGGCGTCGCGCAGGTGAACGTCGTTGGTGGGGACAGCGCGCAGCTCAACCTCAACGTCCAACCGGGCGCGCTCGCCGCCGCGGGCATTGGGATCGATCAAGTCGTGTCCGCCGTCCGCGCGCAAAATCTCGCCGCGCCGGTCGGCCGGCTCTCCTCGGATCTCGACCAGCGGACCATCCGCCTATCCGGACGGTTGGAGCAGCCAAGTGAATTCGAGCAGATCATCGTGGCACAGCGCGGATTGCAACTCGTGCGGCTGGGTGAGCTCGCCCGGGCGGAAGCCGGCGTGGCAGAGGCGTCGTCGTCTGCGCTCTACAATGGAGCGGCGGCAATCGGCCTGGACGTCGTGAAGGGAAAGGAGAACAGCACGACGGCCGTGAGCGCCGCCGTGCG
>JBDTXZ010000619.1:0-3197 GCA_040005935.1 bacterium
GATCATGACGGTGTTCTCGTCCGGCGTCTCGATGTACGCCATGGGCATGCTGATGCACTTGCTGCTAGGTTGGAGCTTCAACGTCAGCGTCCTGATCTCCGCGGCAATCGTGCTTTCGTACATCCTGCTTGGCGGCCTCACCAGCGCGATCTACAACGAGGTGCTGCAGTTCTTTCTTATCGTCTTCGGGTTTGCGCCGCTCGTCATCGTGGGGCTGAATGAAGTGGGCGGATGGAATGGGTTGACGGCTAAGCTCGCGACGCTCGCAGTCGCGCAGGGCCATCCGGCCGGCGCCTACACGCACGCGTGGCAGGGGATGGATGCCCCGGCGAACAACTTGATCGGTGTGGAGTGGTTCGGGCTCGTCATGGGGCTCGGGTTCGTGCTCTCGTTCGGCTACTGGTGCACGGACTTCCTCGTCGTCCAACGCGCGATGGCCGCCGATTCGATGGACTCTGCGCGACGGACGCCATTGATTGCCGCGCTTCCGAAAATGGTGTTCCCGTTTCTCGTGATCTTGCCGGGAATGATCGCGTTGGTGATTGGTGGACAGGGCATCATTCCGCCCAAGTTGGCGGCGGGCGGCGGGCCTCTGCTCGACGCAACGGGCAAGATTGTCCTCGACTACGATCTCGCGACGCCGTCGATGCTGATGCATCTCTTCCCGAATGGCATGCTCGGTTTGGGGCTCGCAGCGCTGTTAGCGTCCTTCATGTCGGGAATGGCGGGCAACATTACCGCATTCAACACGGTGTGGACGTACGATTTGTACCAGACGTACGTGCGCAAGGAAGCTCCTGACGAGCACTATCTCTGGGTTGGACGTATGGCGACGGTGGTCGGTATCGGCCTCGCCATTGCCGCCGCCTATGTTGCTGCGTCGTTCAACAACATCATGGAACTGCTTCAACTGGTGTTCGCGTTCGTGAACGCTCCGCTATTTGCCACGTTCTTCCTCGGCATGTTCTGGCGTCGCGCGACAGGTCATGGGGCATTTTGGGGATTGCTGTCGGGTACAGTCGCTGCCGCGGTGCACCATGGCGTGACCCTTCCCGCGGGCGCGGTCGCCGGAGTAAAAGGTGGATACTTCGGTGTGCTCGAGACGTTCCGCAGCGAAATGGGCCAGACATTCTGGACGGCGATTTTTGCGTGGACGACGTGTTTTGTCGTGACGATCGTCGTGAGTTTGATGACGCGTCCGCGGCCGGACGGCGAGTTGGTCGGCCTGGTGTATGCGCTTACGCCTCGGCCACCCGCAACGGCCCGCGCCGTGTGGGAGAAGCCGGCGTTTCTCGGCATCATTACGCTCGTGTTGCTCCTGATTCTCAACCTTATCTTCCGGTAGACCCATGAGCGCAACCGGCGACCTCGACGTACGTGTTCCGATCGGTGGGCTCTTTACGCTGCTTGGCATCTTGCTGGCGTTGTATGGCTTCATGGAGCCCGCCGCAACGAAGTCGGCCTTTACCAAGGGTGGGCAGATCAACCTGTGGTGGGGCATCGTGATGCTCGTATTTGGTGTGTTCATGTTGCTCATCGCGCGCCCGTCGCGAGAGAGGGCTGCCCCCTGACGACGGGCACGGAGATTCTCTGCATCGGCGAGGTGCTCTGGGACGCCTTGCCAACGGGACTGTTCCTCGGCGGAGCACCATTCAACGTCGCGTGTCATCTTCGAGCGGCTGGTGTTCCGTCGGCGATGGTCAGTCGAGTCGGCAACGATCGGCTCGGCGAAGAAATACTGCGGCGTGCTGCGCGGTATGGCGTGGCCACGGATCTCGTTCAGGTGGACGCGGAGTTGCCGACGGGCTTCGTTCGAGTGTCGCTCGACGCGTCTGGTGTCGCAGACTACGACATCATTGCTCCCGCCGCGTGGGACGCGATTGCGGCGGACGAACTGCTGCTCACACGTGCTGCCGGCGCGCGGGCCATCGTGTTCGGAAGTCTCGCGCAGCGGCACGCGACGTCGCGAGAGACCATCGAGCGCGTGTGGGAAAGCGACGCGATCATGGTGTTCGACGTGAACCTGCGGCCGCCATTCGACGATCGCGACGTCGTCGCGCGATCGCTCGAGCACGCAAATATCGTGAAGGTCAGCCACACGGAATTGCAGCAGTTGGTCGAGTGGTTCGGTTTACCAGCGAGCATGCGAGACGCAGCGGCCGCCTTGGCCGAGACATTCGAATGCGACACCGTGTGCGTCACGCGGGCCGCGCTTGGTGCCGGATTGTGGCACGCGGGTGCGTGGACCGAGCACCCTGGCTTCGAAGTCGAGGTGCGCGACACCGTGGGCGCCGGCGACGCGTTTCTCGCGGTGTTGCTGACCGGCCTCCTCGCTGGATCGCCGGCGAGCAGCGTGCTGGAACACGCCAACCTCATCGGGGCGTACATCACGACGCAGTACGGAGCGGTGCCCATGGATCAAGGCGCCGCGGTCCTGAAGGGCAGTCGCCCTGTCGCGGCTCCGGCTGCGACAAAACGTAGAACGCGGACACGCTAACGCGGCGCCGCCCGCTGTTAGCTGACTTTGGGCTGCGCTCGGCCAATAGCCCTCAAGGTGGTGACGAATCGCTCGCGCACGGGCGACCGGTCTCCTCGCTTCCACACGGCGAAGAGCTCGACATTCACGGACAAATCACTCACCGAGCGATACGCCACGCCCTGCTGCCTGAACGTCTTGAGCGATCGAGGGATGAACGCGAGGCCGACGCCCGCGCCAACGAGACTCACCAGCGTATGCCATCCCGCGGCCTTCTGCACGACTCGCGGACTGAAGCCTTCAGCGCGGCAGCGTGCGATGATGTCGTCGTAAATCGTTGGCGCGGCGTCCCGCGGAAACAGTACGAACGATTCCCCCGCAAGATCAGCGAGCGCAAAGCGCGCTCGACCCGCCAGGCGATGCTCGGCGGACACCGCGAGGATCATCGGATCGGTGTGCACCGAGTCGAAGCGCAGCCAGCGATCGGCGTCGAGCGGCGGACTGTGCAGGATACCAAGATCGACACGTCCATCGCGGAGTGCTTCGGTCTGCTGCGGCGCGTCCATTTCGAACAGCGATAGCCCAATGCTTGGCAGGTGCATCCGAAAGAAACTCAGCACGCTGGGCAGCACACCTGAATCCGTGGCGGCCTCGACAAACGCCACGCGGAGCCGGCCCGTTTCGCCGAGCGCCGCGCGCTGCGCGGTGCGTTGCGCTCGCT
>JBDTXZ010000620.1:0-3196 GCA_040005935.1 bacterium
GCGCTCGAGTACCTGGAAGGTGCCCCGTCGGAGAGCGACGTGCAGAGTCTCGTGACGTATGCCGCGCGTCACGATGAGAACGCCCCAGCGCGCGATGCGCTCGTTGGTGTGCTCCTGAACACCAGCGGAACGCTGCACGCGGACGTGGCGTATTGTGCGCGCGAGGAGATCATGCGTGCGGAGTGGGGCAGGGGACGCGAGACGGCCGGCCTCACGACAGATCCGGATGTCAGCGCCGTCCCTCGGCGCCGGTCGCTCACGGAGCGCCTGCTTGCCGAGCGAGCGCGACGACTCCGCCCGCGCATGCACGAGTTCATTGCGGAAATTCTCGTCGGTGGCAACGAAGCGCGCGCCGTCCCGCCGTTTTTCCTCGAGCGGAATTGGGTCGATCTTCGCGAGGCGCTCACGCAGCGAGTCAAGAGCGATCCTTCGCGTCGTGAGGAGATCGCACTGTGGCTCGCTGCGCGCCCCGGTGCCGTGCGTGCGTGGCTGCAACCAATCGAGGATGCGCTCATCGATGTTGCGACGCAGGCCATCCTTCACACGCCCGAGCGCGCGCCACTCGCGCCATTTTGCGGCGACGAACGCGTGGCGGAAGGCGTGCGATCAGCGGTGACGTTCCGAGGTGAGCCGGCCAGGGAGCGGCTGGGGAAGTACCTCGCTCGGTTGACGCCGGGCACGGTTTGGTACGAAACGATCGAGGCGATGATGGAGCCGCCCACGACGCCCTGGAGTGTCTAATCGCTCATTGCGGCAGGCATTCGCATGACCTCCCGTTCCGCAAGGCGATGTTCGACGCGATACAGGAGCAGCGTCCGACCTGGAATCGCGGCTAGGTGCAGTACCACCTCGGCGCTTTCGGCTTCTTTGGGGAAGAGGTCTTCAGCGAGGTCGGCACGCTCAGAGGCGACGAACGCCGGATGATGCGCTGCCGTTCGCGCTCGCGGGCGGCTCCGCGCTGGTCTTTTCTCCGACGACGCTGGACAGCATTGCGCTGCTTCAACGGATCGCGTCGGCCATGTAGCTGGTGACGCCGGATATGGACGTGTCTACGCTGGACTGGAAGGAGGCGCCGCGATACCAGCAGCCCGCGCGGCCCGTGTTCCCCGGCCTTCAGACGATGTGCACCCCTTGAGTGCGGGCATCGTGAGTTGGCCCGGCCGGACGTTTAACTTTCGCCGACCGAACGCGTTCTGCAACGGCGTGCTTGTTTACCGGCCGCTGCCGCTTCCCTACGATCTTCTCCTCTCTCTGCGTGACCCTTCTTTCCGTCTCCAACGTCGGCATCTCTTTCGGCGCGACTGAGCTCTTCAAGAACATCACCTTCACTGTCGCCGAGGGCGAACGGTGGGGCATCATCGGGCGCAACGGCGCCGGCAAGACGTCGATCTTCAAGGTCATCACCGGAGATCTGCCGGCCACAGTCGGGAGCGTCGCGCGAAAGCCGGGGCTCCGTCACGCCTTGCTCGACCAGCACCGCGCCTTCGAGGGCGCCACTACGGTATGGCAGGCCGGCGCCGCTGCGTGGCGCGAGGTCATGGCGCTCGAGCAACGCATTGCCGAACAGGCGATGCAGCTCGGCGAACTTGGGGAACAGGTTACCCAAGACTTCCTCGAACGCTTCGGGCATGATCAAGAGCGTTTCGCGGACCTCGGCGGCTACGTCTACCACGCCCGCGTTGACGCGGTGCTTCAGGGCCTTGGCTTCGACGCCGAGGAGTCGAAGACGCGCCTCGTGGACTCGTTATCGGGTGGAGAGCGCGGGCGCGTGGGCCTCGCGGCGCAACTCATCGCGCCCGCAGACCTGCTGCTGCTCGACGAACCCACCAACCACCTCGACCTCGACACCACCACCTGGCTCCAGGAGTGGCTCAACGATGCAGACGAGACGGTAATCGTCGTGTCGCACGATCGTGCGTTCATGGACGCCATCTGCACGAACATCCTGCACATCGAAGCGCGCACGAGCGAATCGTACAAGGGCAACTACAGCCAGTTCGTGCCGCAGCGCGCCGAGCGTCGCCTCACGCGCGAGCGCGAGATGGAGAAGCAGCGCGCGTACGTGAAGAAGGAAGAGGAGTACATCCGTCGCAACATCGCGGGCGTCAACTCCTTCCAGGCGAAAGGCAAGCGCAAGCGGCTCGAGCGACTGCCGCGCCTCGCGCCGCCACCGGGTGATCCGGCGGCCATGACGCTTCACTTCGAAACCCTCGAGCGCGGCGGCGACCAGGTGATCGCGATTGACGAGGTCCGGGTAGAGGTACCCGGCCGCGTGCTCGTGGAGGACTTCACAGCGGTGCTGCGGAGGAACGACTTCGTCGCGCTCGTCGGCCCCAACGGTGCGGGCAAGTCGTCATTCATCTCCACGCTGCTCGGCGATCGCGCACCCGCGAGTGGTGTGGCGCGTATCGGCGGCTCTATCACGCCCGCGTGGTTCCGGCAGGACCTGGCAGACCTGCCGCTTCGCAAGTCGATGTTCGACGCGATCCAGGAACAGCGGCCGACCTGGAACCGCGGCCAGGTGCAGAACCATCTCGGCGCCTTCGGCTTCACTGGGGAAGAGGTCTTCCGGGAGGTCGGCACGCTCAGCGGCGGCGAGCGTGCGCGCATGGCGCTCGCACTCATGACACTTGCGCGCGCCAACCTCCTCGTACTCGACGAACCGACCAACCACCTTGACGTCGAGAACATCGAGGTGCTCGAAGACGCGCTCGACGAGTATGAGGGCACGGTGCTGTTGGTGAGCCACGACCGCGCCTTCCTGCGCGAGGTCGCGACGCGGGTGTGGTCGTTCGACGGCACTCAGCTCATCGACTTCGACGGCCCATTCATCGAGTGGGAAGAGGATCGCGCCCGTCGTGCAGCAAAGCCCGCGCGCTGATCAGCATTCCTCATGACCTCGATTCACTGGCCGCGAAAATGAATGAACCACGGCGCATTGATCCCCTGCACGGCATAACGCTCCAGGCGATGATCGAGCACCTCGTCGAGCGTTACGGCTGGGACGGACTCGGCAAGCGCATCGACATTCGCTGCTTCACGCAGGATCCGAGCGTAAACTCGTCACTCAAGTTCCTGCGCAAGACACCGTGGGCGCGCGACAAGGTGCAGTCACTCTACCTGCACTCCGTCTCGCATCCGCGAAAGCGGGATGGTGGCGCCAACGCTCCCACGTGAGCGCAGCGGCGCACCGAGA
>JBDTXZ010000621.1:0-3195 GCA_040005935.1 bacterium
ACCTCTGGTGCGGCGTCGCTAACGCACGGATGGTCGTTGTCGAACACGAACACGGAGTCGTAATCGGGGTTCGTGTGTCCCGCAACGCGTGTGTTGCGTGGACACAGATAGCAGTCCGCGACGTGCGGCGGCAACGAGTGCGAAGTCTCGTCGACCAACTCGCCAAGCCACGGGCGATTGCTGCGATTGGACGAAATGACAACCCATTCGCGCCGCAACGGATGCCAGCGTTGTTCGAGCGTCATGACGTTAGCAAGGGGTCAGCATGCCGAGCACGCGACGTCCTCGGGCTCCCGTGGCAGTTGGGACGTTTCCCGGGATCCTCTCGAGATGCAGGTGGGCCAACAGCGCGAAGGCAACGGCCTCCTTGGCCTCACCGTCGAAGTAGCGCTCATCGAAGGTGAGCACGGCAAGAGGCGCGACCGCTCGCTTGAGCATCGAGAGCAACGTCGGGTTCTTCGCGCCGCCCCCCGAGACGAGGACCTCCTCGATCGGTTCGGGAATGAATCGGCGGTATGCATCAGCGATTGATGCCGCCGTAAACGCCGTCGCCGTGGCAACAACATCGTTGTCGGTCGTACCATCGACGGCGCGACAGCGCGCGATGAAACGCTCCACGTAGGCTGCATCGAACAGCTCTCGCCCCGTACTCTTAGGCGGTTCCGCCGCGAAATATGGGTCGGCGAGAAGCTGCTGGATGACCGATGGCAGCACGCGCCCCTTTGCGGCGATGAGACCATCGCGATCATAGCGCAATGCAGGATCAAGCACGCGGACGACCGCGTCCAGCACGCCGACCCCGGGACCAGTGTCGAATGCGCGCACACTTGCCAGCGTTCCATCGGGCGGCACCACGGTGACGTTGCCGATGCCACCGATGTTTTGCAATGCGCGCCAATGGCGGCCGCCAAACAACAGCGCGTCGGCGATTGGGACGAGCGGTGCACCCTGCCCGCCGGCGGCGACGTCGCGCACGCGGAAATCGCTCACCACAGACACCCCCGTGCGCTCCGCAATCACTGCCGGCGCATCGAGCTGCCAGGTCGAATGTCCCTGCTCGTGCCACAGCGTCTGGCCGTGCGTGCCAATCGCGCGGATATCAGCGCGCGCCACGCCCGATTCTGCGAGCACGGCGATCGCTGCGTCGGCGAGCCATCCGCCGAAGTCCACCGCGAGCCGACAATACTCGCGAGCCGAACCGTCACGCATGGCGGCGAGCAGGCGATCGCGATGGGCGGACGAATACTCGTGCACGTAAAACCCGAGCAGCTCAACATCGAAGGCGGCGCTGCCGGTCGGCGTAAAGCGAGCGACCGCCGCCGAGATGCCATCGAGCGACGTGCCAGACATCAATCCCACGTACGTGCCGCCCGCGCGTGCCGACGGTGCACTGGCGGGAGCGTCGCTCATTCGACCGGAGGCGGCGCGCCGCCAATGACGCGACGGACGACGCCCGCGCCCGCGTCGAGACGCCGGTGTGCCTCGTCTTTCTCGACGCCGAGTGCGTGCATGACGATTGCGAGTTTCACGGATCCGCCTGCCCGCTCGAGCAATGCGCGCGCCTCGTCACGCGATACGTCGCTCACGTCGCTCACGATGCGCTCACTGCGATCGACAAGCTTCACGTTCGTCGCGCGTAAATCGATCATCAGGTTGCCGAACGTCTTGCCGAGCCGAATCATCGCGCCGGTGGTGATCATGTTGAGGATCAGCTTCGTGGCGGTGCCGGCCTTGAGTCGAGTGCTGCCTGTGACGACTTCGGGGCCCGTGATGGCGACGATCGCGATGTCTGCCTGTCGGAGCGTTTCGGGAGGCGGTGGCGAACAGGCGAGGATCGCCGTCCGGGCGCCGACGTCGCGCGCGAACTCGAGTGCCACGCGCACGTACGGTGTCGTTCCCGAGGCGGCGATGCCCACAACCATGTCGCCTGCGCGCACTCCACGCGCCGCCAGATCGATGCGTGCCTGGTCCAGGCTGTCTTCGGCGCCCTCCTGCGCGCTCGTGAGCGCGGCCGGCCCCCCGGCAATGATGCCCTGCACCATGTCGGGTGGAGTGCCGAATGTGGGTGGGCACTCGGACGCGTCGAGGACACCGAGACGACCAGAGGTGCCGGCGCCAACGTAGAACAGTCGGCCACCCGCGCGGAAGGTTGCTTCCGCGGCCGAGATGGCGTCGGCGATGCGCTCACGTTGTGATTCGACCGCATCGGGCACGGTGCGGTCTTCGGCGATCATCAGGTCCACGATGCCGATGGGGTCGGCGAGATCGATTTGCTGTGTATGCGCGTTGCGGCGCTCGGTGACGCGGGGATCGATGACGCGCAGGGTCGGTGCCGAAGTGAGAAGAACGGGTGACGCGTCGCCGGGTATACACTTAATGTCATCCCTGAACGCCGTCGCTAAGTTATCGGGCGCCGTTCGTCACTCGCAAGCCAGCTGGAGCTTCCGTTGCGCCGACTGCTAATCATGCTGCCAATTCTGCTGGCCTCGAACCACGCCGGCGCCCAGATCATTCGCCAACGATTCGGAATGCAGACACCCTCGGCTTGGATCTCGGGCGGTGTCGGCCTTCAGCAGGCGTTCAGTGTCACCGATGGCACCACCGGCACGCAGTGGCAATTCGGAAGCGCGACAACGTACGGTGGCTCCATCGAGAAGGCATTGTCGAATGGAATGACGCTCGGCGTTCGGGGCTCGACGGGGATTATTCCGCTGAATTATGCCGGCGCCGCGGTGACGTTCAATGCCGATGCGAGGGTGTCACAGCTGTTCGGGACATTGCGGCTTGCGAGCGGTGAGGGGTTTCACACGGTGCTCGAGCTGAGCGCTGGGGCAACCAACTATTCGGATTTCAAGACGCAGACGACGGCGATGAAGCTCGAGCCCCTGGCGGGTGATACAGATTTCGCGTTTTCGTTCGGCTACGGGTTCGGGTACAATCTCTCGCCACGAGTGTCGGTCGACGTCGTGCAGGACATCGCGACGTCGGTCCACCAGAAGCACGGGCTGGCGCCAGGCGATGACTCGACAGTGCGGATTCACGGAACGCGCATCACCGGTCGGATTGGCCTTGGCGGGCGGCGTTGATTGTCGGGCTTGTCGAAGCAGCACTGTCATCTCGCACGAGTGAGCAGAGCGACCGAGTACCGAGATATGCGCTCTAGCGAAGCATTGATCTGGCCAGGCACGGCAGATC
>JBDTXZ010000622.1:0-3181 GCA_040005935.1 bacterium
CTGTCGCAGGCGCGGCGTCGCTCCGAAGGTCGAGGGGCGGCAACGTGACCGGCGCGCGAAAGCGTGCGATGGTGCGGTCGACCGTTGCAATCGCCGCGTCGTAGGCTGCGCGTACGGTCGTCTCGCTCGTGTCGTCGCCAATGGGCGCGCCCACAACGACGCGCGCTTGCGCCCGCAGGTTGTCGATGATGACGAGCGCGTCCGTGAAGACGAAGAGCGAATCGGGCGCGTTGTCACCACGCGGTGGCGGCGACGGGAGGCGCTCGATGAGACGCACGACGTCGTAACTGAAGAAGCCGACGGCGCCAGCCCAGAATGCGCCAAGTTCCGGAACATCCACGGGCGGCCGCGCCCGAATGAGCGCGTCCAGATCTTCGAGCGGATGCTCAGGCGTGCGACGCCCATGCCATCCAAGTGCAGGCGTCCAATCCTCGACGACGCCTTCGCGTAATCGCCACGCTGAGCGCGGTGCGCTGCCCAGGAATGTGTAGCGTGCCCACGTTTCGCCGCCAGCCGGTGCGCTCTCGAGGAGGAACGCAAACGGGCCTTCTCGCAACTTCGCAAAAGCGGTAACGGGCGTATCGGTGTCGAGCAAGCAGTCGCGCCATACCGGCACGAGATGCGCTGGACGCACTCTCTGCTGAAAGTCTTCGAAGCTCATCGTGCGACTCTACGTGCTTGTCCGGGTTGTACACGCGGGCGAACTTTCATTTATGCATCGTGTGCTCGCCGCGGCCTGGGCCGCAAGCAGTTTGTGGTTGATGGCCCTCGCACCCACTGTGGCGAGCGCCCAGGACTGGAACGACGCGCGCACCCAGTCCCTCGTCGAACGTGCCACCGCTCGGCGCGCACAACAACTCGCCGACACGGGACTCAAGGACTATAAGGCGGTCGCACACGGCTATGTCACCTTCCTCGCCCAGGTGGGCGAAGGTCTCGCCGAGCCACCGAAGGTGGTGAAGGCCGACGAGCTGGTGAACGAAGTCTATTGGCGCGCGCCCAACCTGAGCAAGCAGCACATCCTCGGACGCCGAGACACGCTCCTGCTGCCGACGGACATCGCGTACCATCGCGACCACCTCGGCATCGTGCAAAACAATTTTCCGGCGATTATCCGCCTGGGTGATGGCGATGAAGTCGTGGACGTTCCGCACCCGCTCTCGACTGTGGGACTGACCAACTACGACTTCGCGATTACGGATTCACTTACCATTCAGTATCCGGGACGAACCATCAGCGTCCTCGAGGTCAAGGTTCGTCCGAAGAACGATCGGCAGCCACGAATCATCGGCGCGCTCTACATCGATCGCGACGACGCGCAGGTTGTACGCATGGCGTTCAACTTCACGCGCGCCTCGTTTCGGGACAATGCGCTGGAGGACTTGTTCGTCATCGTCGAGAACAGCCTCGTGAGCGGGCGTTTCTGGTTGCCGCATCAGCAGGAGATCGAGATTCGTCGCGGTGGTACGTGGCTCGACTATCCCATTCGTGGCGTCATTCGCGGCCGCTGGGAGATCGGCGACTACCAGGTGAATATCGGGATACCGCCGCAGTTCTTCAGTGGCCCAGAGATTGTGCTCGCCCCGAAAACCGCGAGCGACACGTTTCATTTTTCGGGGCGCATTCTCGATTCGCTGCCCTTCGACGTACGCGCCGTGAGTGACGCGGAAGTACGGAAGGTGCAGGACGAGGCGCGGTCATTGGTGCGGGCGCAAGCGCTCCAACGTCCGCAGAAACTCACGCTGGCCGCGGGCGGCGTCTCCGATTTTGTTCGCTTCAATCGCGCCGAGGGGCTCGCAGTGGGGCTTGGCGCCGCGTCGCGTTTCGGTGGCGGCTTTGGACTGCGTGGCAGCGCGCGCTACGGCGTGGACGATCGTGAGGCGAAGGGAAGCGTCGGTATCGACTGGCAGTCGCCGCGCTGGGGAGTGCGCGCGTTCGGTCTTCGTGATTTCCGCCTAGCAGGCGACATGCAGGAACGCTCGCGCGTGATGAACTCATTCGCCGCACAGGAATTCGGTGCCGACGCGACGGACCCATATGGGGTGGATGCGACTGGCCTTGGACTGGATGCGCACAACGTGTCTGGTGTCAACGTGCATTTCGACGCGTCGCTGGAACGTCAGCGTCCGCTGCGCATTCGTTCGACGCCGGCGAATGGCTCGTTCGAGCCACTTGTAGCGGCAACTCGGTTACGCGCGTTGCGTTTTTCGCTCGCCATGGAGCGTCCGACGGCGCTCTCGTGGTTCGGCTCCGAGCTGCGAATGAGCGGCGAAGCGCGGTTCAGCCATCTCACGACGGACGACGCCTCGACTCCAATCGAATCCAACGTTGCGCGCGCATTTGCGACCGTCAGCGTCGAGCGCCCCTACGAGCACGGTCGGCTCGCGCTGCTTGCTGCTGGTGGTTGGGTGGGCGGCTCGTCGACTGTGCCACCGCAGGAATTGTTGTATTTCGGTGGCCCTGTTAGCGCGCCGGGTTATCACTTCCATGAGCTTGCAATGCGTACCGGCACGACAACGCGCGCTGAGTGGCGTACGATGATTCCCGCTCCGTCCGTATCGCTCGGACGCTTCGGGCGTATTCCCGGCCAGGCGACACTTGCGCCATTCGTGCAGGCCACGCTACTCGGCCAGCGCGTGCACGGGGATAGCCTTGCAACGCATGCTGTGGGCGTGTACCCGAGCGTCGGAGTTGCGGTGCAGCCTCTCTACGATCTCCTGCGCATTCAGCTCGCGCGCGGCTTGCGCAACGGCGGTTGGAGCTTGAACGTGGACGTGTCGCGTGACTTCTGGGGTATTTTGTAGGTGTCATCCTGAGCGAGCGCAGCGAGTCGAAGGATCTGCACCTTGGATGGCGCGACCAGGGTGCGGGTCCTTCGCTTCGCTCAGGACGACAAAGGTGCAGGTCCTTCGCTTCGCTCAGGACGACAAACTTTCTGTTCACCTCGACAGAGTAGAATGCGCCGAGTGTGCGTGATATTGGTGACGCGGGCTGAGGGCGACGCGCTAGGATGGGATCATGGCCGCCTCGCACCTTCACGACCTCCCGCGCGCTGACTTTTCGCGCATCGATCCTCGCGCCGTCGCGCTCCTTGCCGAGCGATGGGCTCGCCGACATCGCGTAGTGGCGATGGCGGTGGAGAACGGCACCATCATCGTCGCCACCAGTGACCCGCTCAACT
>JBDTXZ010000623.1:0-3178 GCA_040005935.1 bacterium
GCCAGGGTGAGCCGGGCCTCGGGGAGGAAGGCGTTGCCCGCGGCAGTGAGGTCGACGCCACGGGGCTTGCGATCGAACAGTGCCACCCCAATCTCACGTTCGAGATCGCGGATCTGCCGGCTCAGCGGCGGCTGCGCGATGTTGAGCCGAGTGGCCGCCCGCCCAAAGTGCAGTTCTTCTGCGACCGCGACAAAGTACCGAAGGTGGCGCAGTTCCAACGCGAGGCCCTCAAAGCCGACGGTGCAGGGAAATCGAAGTCGATACTCACAAAGTATCACGTGCGGTGAGCCAGTGGTCTCAACTGATCAGCGCAACACTCTGTCATCCCGCCGGAGCGAGCGCAGCGAGCGAGTGTCGGTATCGACGGTACGATCCGCGAAGCAGGCCGAGGTTGGACGAAGAGTAGATCGCGACATTCGCTCCGCTCATGCGGGATGACATATCACGAGAGCGTCGATGCTACCGGTTGCACTCACCGCCTCGAATACGCGCTCGGCGATGCGACCGCGCGAAGTGACTTGAAATTCCTACTCGCGAAGCCACACGCCGCATCACATATTCGCGCCCACAGTGTGTAACTCGCACTGCTTCAGCAAATAATGCCAACGGAGGCAACGGTGCAGTCTGCGAACTACGATGCGATCGTAATCGGTTCCGGAATTTCTGGTGGCTGGGCGGCGAAAGAACTCGCGGAGAAGGGGCTGCGAGTACTGCTCCTCGAGCGAGGGCGCAATGTCGAGCACATCAAGGACTATGTCAACGCGACGAAGGCACCTTGGGAGTATCTGCACCGCGGCGGCCGCACGAAAGCAATGGAAGAGGAGTATCAGGTCCTCAAGCGTGACTACCCGCTGAATGAGAAGAACCTGGACTTCTGGGTAAAGGACAAGGAGTCGCCGTACACGGAAGTCAAGCGCTTCGACTGGTATCGTGGCTATCAAGTGGGTGGTCGCTCGCTCCTCTGGGGACGCCAGAGCTACCGCCATAGCGACTTCGACTTCGCCGCGAATGCGAAGGAAGGTATCGCCATTGACTGGCCGATCCGCTACGCGGAGATCGCGCCGTGGTACGACCTCGTGGAGAAGCACGCCGGAATCGCCGGGTCGCGAGACGGTCTGCCACAGCTTCCCGACGGGCAGTTCCAGCCCGCCATGCCACTCAACTGTGGCGAAGAAATGGTGGCCGGCAAGCTCAAAAAGGCGTTCAACGGAACGCGGCACCTGATTCCCGGGCGCGTGGCCAACGCGACGAAGCAGCTCGAGGGCCGCAATGCCTGCCAGTATCGCAATGCGTGCTGGCTTGGCTGCCCGTACGGCGCGTACTTCAGCACGCAGTCGTCCACGCTGCCGGCGGCGATGAAAACCGGGCGCGTGACGCTCAAGCCGTGGTCCATCGTCAGCGAAATCATCTTCGACAAGGACAAGAAGCGCGCGACTGGTGTTCGCGTACTCGACGCAGTGTCGGATCAGTCGACCGATTACACGGCGAAGGTGATTTTCGTTTGCGCGTCGACGATCAATTCCACCTGGCTGCTTATGCGTTCTGCGACTGATGTATGGCCCGGAGGCCTTGGCAGCAGCTCTGGAGAGCTCGGCCACAACCTCATGGACCATCACTTCCGCGCCGGCGCCGAAGGCGTTCTCGACGGGCTGGACGACAAGACCTATTACGGACGTCGTCCCACCGGCTTCTACATCCCGCGCTACCGCAACCTGTTTGGCGATAAGCGGGACTACCTGCGTGGCTTTGGCTATCAGGGCAGTGCGAGCCGAGAGGGATGGTCACGCGCGGTGAAGGAGCTTGGCGTGGGCGGGGCGTTCAAGGATTCCATGGCGATGCCGGGCACGTGGACCATCGGCGCGACGGCCTTTGGCGAAATGCTGCCGAATCATGCGAACATGATTTCCCTTGACAACACGAAGAAGGACAAGTGGGGCATGCCGGTGGTGAAGATCGATTGCGCGACGGGCGACAACGAGCGTCTCATGCGCAAGGACATGATCAACGACATGGCCGATATGCTGGAGCAAACCGGCGTGAAGAAGGTGAAGACATACGACAACGAGTACTTCCCCGGCATGGGGATTCATGAAATGGGGACAGCGCGCATGGGACGCGATCCAAAGACGTCGGTGCTCAATTCGCACAACCAGGTGTGGGATGCGCCGAACGTCTTCGTGACCGACGGCTCGTGCATGGTGTCGGCGGCCTGCGTGAATCCGTCGTTGACGTATATGGCGCTCACGGCACGCGCCGCTGACTTTGCCGTGAATGAGCTCAATCGCCGCAACCTCTAACGTGCCATCCGCCACCACCAAAGAGATATCATGACAATAGATGCTGAAGAAGTCAGACTGCTCAGTCGTCGTGAGGCCATCCGGCGAGTGAGCCTGATGCTCGGTGGCGTCGCATTCGTTGGCGGCACCAACCTGCTGACCGCATGCGAAAAAGCTGGCGCACCGAGCGCCGATACGACGGCGGCTGTGGCGACAAAGTTCACCCCCGAGGATATCGCCTATCTCGACGAAATTGCCGAGACGATTCTTCCGGCGACGCAGACACCTGGCGCGAAGGCCGCAAAGACTGGTGCGTTCATGGCGTTGATGGTCACGGACAGTTACGGCGCCGCAGATCAGCGCATCTTCCGCGACGGCATGCGCAAGGTGGACGACGCGACCAAGAAGGCGAATAACGTCGGGTTCATGGCCGCAACGCCAGCGCAGCGGCTCGCGGTGCTTACGGCGCTCGATAAGGAACAGAAGAGCTACATGGACGCGCTTGACGCAGCCGATCGCAAGAAGAAGGGGCTCGCGGCCGCCCCCGTGGACGCCGCTCCCAACGCGAGTGACGCGCACTTGCCCGACGAACGCAAGGACGGATCGACGGGCGGGGAGTCCAATGCCGCCGCAGCGATTACCGGCGACGCGCCCGCGCACTATTTCCGCATGATGAAGGAGCTCGCGCTACTTGGCTACTTCACGTCGGAAATCGGATACACCAAGGCGATGCGCTACGTGGAGGCGCCCGGCCGCTTTGACCCGTGCCTCCCGTACACCGCCGGCGAACCTGCGTGGGCGCCCCACGCCTGAAGCGCTGTCGTCCCGAGCGAGGCAAACCGCTGTCGTCCCGAGCGAGGCAAACCGCTGTCGTCCTGAGCGAGGCAAACCGCTGTCGTCCT
>JBDTXZ010000624.1:0-3162 GCA_040005935.1 bacterium
GATGGCGCACGGCTGTACTACTACGCGGCCGGCACACGCGGCGCGGGAGAGCCGGTCGTCTTTCTCCACGGCTTTCCCACCTCCGGCCACCTCTGGAGCGACGTCGTCGCGCAGATGCCTGCCGGTCATCGGCTCGTCGTCGTCGACCTGCTCGGTTACGGCCGTAGCGACACGCCTCGCGACCGCCCACTCACACTGCATGCGCATGCTGAGCGGATTGTTGGGTTGCTCGACATCCTTGGTATCTCGAGCGCATGCATCGTTGGTCATGATCTCGGCGGCGGCGTCGCACAGGAGCTCGCGGTGCACTGGCCCGAGCGCGTGTCACGTCTCGCACTCATCAACAGCGTCGCATTCGGCGGGTGGCCGACGCGCGACGTTCGGATCGCTCGCGTAATTCTTCCGCTTGTGCGCCACCTGCCAACGAACTGGCTCCTGCCAATCGTTCGCGCCGATCTCGAACGGGGTTATTACGACGCGATCCACGCAACGCACTCAATCGACAAGTATCAACGGCCGTTCAACAGCGACGAAGGACGCAAGGTGTTTCTGGACCACCTCGCCGCGCTCGATGCTCGAGAGACCGAAGCGCTCGCAGCGCGCTTGCCCGATGTCGTCATGCCAACAGCGATCATTTGGGGTTCGCATGATCCGTTTCTCCCACTCTCGGTCGGCAGGCGATTAGCGAAGACAATACCCAATGCAACGATCGACATCCTTTCCGGCGCACGACACTTTACGCCCGAGGAAGAGCCGCGAGAGGTCGCGGAGATCGTCGGCGCATTGCTCGCAAGGCCCTTGTCGTCCTGAGCGCCGCGAAGGACCTGCACGTGCCGTTGTTACGGCTTCTTCGTGGCGCCAACTTCCTCGGATGCGCTCAGGATCTCCGGCCGCAGCGCCTCTATGGTGTAATTGCTGCCAGCGTTCCAGAGAATCCAGCTGCGAATTCCATTGTCATAGCCCGCCTGCATTTGCGCGCGAATCTGTGGCACGCCGTAACGCGGCGAGCCCAGCGTGAAGTCCTGGTACCACGGCACGACGAGCGGCGGATGCGCAATGTTTGCGTTTCGTTCCTTGGCATCCCGCAACGCATGAGCGATGATCTCGTACGGATGCGCGTTTGGATTCTGGACGTCGTACATGCCGTGCGAATAGTGTGACGGATACGTCATGGGAAGCACGATGTCCGCCTGGTCCGCGAAACGCTCCCACCGTTGACCGATCCCCATGTCAGTGGTGTCTGTTGTGGTAAGCCCGAAGACATCGATGGCCATCGGTACGCCAAGCGGAGAGATGCGCTGCTTGAGGTAGCCAAGTTGTTCGCGAATGACTTGCTCACGCTTCCGACCTTTCGCGAGCGGGAATTGCGACTCGCGGACGAGCCGCAGTTCGTCGGGGAATCGCACGTAGTCGAACTGCACTTCCGCGAAACCGAGTCGCACGGCCTCTGTCGCCAGGTCGGCCGCATAGGCCCACACGCCACGTTGATGCGGGTCGAGCCAGGGATTCCCGTTCCTGTCGAGCCAGGGCCTTCCGTCTTTACGCCGTTGTACCGCCCATTCGTGCTTCGCGTCCGCGAGGAGCGGATCCTTTGCAACCACGATGCGCGCGATGGGAAAGATCCCATGTGCTCTCATCGTGTCGAGAATGGCGCGTACGCGCGCCGCCGACACAGGCATCACGGTGTCGGCACCGATCTCGTGCACGAGCGGAACGGTCGAACGATAAAGCACATAGCCGCGATCATCCTTTACGTCGAGAACGAGCGCGTTCACCTCAGTCGTGCGCGCGACGCGGATGAGGTCCCACATTCGCCCGCCGAGCACGGCCCACCGATTGACGTACAGTCCGCGCACGACGTCAGGTCGCGGTTGTATCGGGAGTGCCATCGCGCTGTCTTGAGCCTTGGCAAGCGCACCGACGGTCACGAGTAACGCGGTCGCGAGAAAGCTCGCTCGGGATTTATGCATGCGAATGGTAGTCTGGCCTGTGATGCGGAGCACGCGCGCGCTCGAGCCCAACGCCCAGCCCTGCGGTTGGTCAGTCCCAAGCTTATGCCCAAGCGCAACGCTGTCTTGCTTGACGGCAGTTGTTCAAAGCCTTCTAACCTCTCTCACCGCATCGACCGCATTGCCAATCTCCCTCGAGAGTGCACGGGCCTCTTGCGTCGCACTCGCGACATCCGACATCGCGCTCTCGAGCCCGGATGATCTCAGCTTCAGCAAATCAAGACGGAGATTCTGCAGCGCGAGTCCCGCGCTCTCGAGCTGGGACGCCAACACCGAGCGACGCTCAGTAAGCTCACCAAGCGATGCCCGCTGACGCTCCAGCAACGCGATACGGCGCTCCTGCTCGGGCGTCGGCGAGCCTCGCGCTTCCGTGTTGAGCGCGGCGAGTCGCGCTTCGAGTGATGAAAGCGACGATCCACCAACATCTGCGTCGAGGCGGTGCAACGTCGTCGCGAGCGCGCCTACACGTTCGGCCAACGCGTCGACGGTCGGAGCAACGTCCGGTATCATGCTCCGCTCTGACTCTGGCAAACGCGCAAGCGTATCGCGGACAGCCACGTGGTCGGCTGCCGCACGCCGGACCGTCTCACCATAGGGGCCGTCGAGCACCTCCGCTGTCGCAAGTCGCTGCGCGGCCTCGGCAAGTGATACTCGGGGAAAGCTCGGCGCTGAGGCCGTTCCTCCCGCGCCCGCGTTGCCGCGAGTGAAGAATCGCTTGATCGGCACGCCGTCGGCCCACAGCTTCCCTGCACGCGACATGATGCCCAGCACCATGAACGCCGTTGGAAAGAGAAACCACATGAAATGCGGCGACGTCAACACATTGACGGTGGCAAGCGTGGCGACAGTGCCCACCGTACCGATCGCCTTACGACGGAATCGAACCAGCTGTTCGTCAACTGTGAGTTCCGCGTCGTGCTCGTCGTCGTCCCGCGCAACAGCGCGACTACGGCGGCGTTGCTCGAGTTCCCAACGCTTTCGCGCTTTCTTCCAGTCCCGCCAATCGGACCGGCTCCCCCACACTGGCGCCGCCGGCATCGGAGGCATTGGAGGCATCTGGGGCGTCCAACTCAGCGCGGGCGGGCGCATGGGCTCAACCCAAAGCCGATCATTCCGCGGCAGCGGCGGCGGGGTCTCGTTGTAACGATTTGGC
>JBDTXZ010000625.1:0-3149 GCA_040005935.1 bacterium
GATAGAAGAGGAACGACAATTCGTCGAGCGGCGCAGCTTCTTCGATGGTTCCGCTCGCACCGCTTTCAGCCAGCCAACGCTTTTCGTCCGCAAAAATGTCAACCGCTTCATCATAGCGAGCGAGCAGATGTCGTTCGTGCGTCGTGTAGCGAAGCGACGTGAACCGCACGGGATCCAACCAGGATTCGGACTTGTCGCTCGCACGGATGAATCCGAGCCGCCCTTCCATTTCCGAGTGGAGCGTCCAGGTCAGTGTGCCGCGACGTTCCGTGGGGCCATCCACCCAAATGCTTCCCTTGCCAGCAACGCCAACATGCACTCGGCCCGTAAACTCGAATCGCTCACCGGGCGCGAACGGCAGTACGTCGGTTGCCTGTGCGCCTGCTGCGGCACTGGCGAGCCAGAGCAGCAGTGGTGCAATGAGCGCCGTGCGGCGAATCGGACGAAAGGCGGACTGGGGAAGCATGGAGGGACGATCGTCGTCCGACGGCTGGCTTTCTGTCAGGAATAGTTCTCGTCCTGTGTAGGCCGCTCCGCCAAAAACTTCAATTCTTTGCCCGACATTCCTGCGGCGCTCGCCGTGCGATTCTTCGTCATGAATTGGCGCACCAGCGGTGATGATAAAACGGAGAGGGCTGCGATGTCGACGACTGAAATAGCGGAGCTCAGCGATTACGAGGTGCGCGCGTTCCTCGCGCGCAACCACACCGGACGCATTGCCTACGCGCTCCGTGGCGACATCGAAATCCAGCCGATCAGTTACAGCTATGACAACGGCTGGATCATGGGTCGCACGAGTGTTGGCACAAAGCTGTCGGCGTTAACGCAGAATCCCTGGTGCGCGTTCGAGGTCGATGAGGTCTCGAATGCATCCGAGTGGATCAGCGTCGTTGCGCGCGGAGCGTTTCACCTGCTCGATCCCGAGTGGGGCTCGCCGGACGTGTATCGGCGAGCGTTGGCGAGCGTGGGTGCCATGATTCCCGATGCGTTCTCGCCCGAGGACCCGGTACCACACCGGAACATTCTCTTCGGGATTTGCGTGAGCGAAATGACGGGCCGGCGTGCGCGCCGGCACGCGAGAGCCTGGGCGACGTCGGCACCGACCTGACTGGAATTCGACCATGACGATCTTCGCACTGTACTTCGGTATTGCTCTCCTCGACGCGCTCAAGTCGCATCACTGGATGCAGGCCTGGTTGTGGGCTGCCTTCGGCGCTGCGTTCATCTGGAGTGATCTTGTCGAGCGCGGACGCAGGGAACCGATGCCCTACGGGGCGTCGCGCTGATCACGGCACTGGTCGTGCACGCGTGAGCGTCGAAGTGCGATTGCGCGAACGCCGCACCGCGACTGCTTTCATTGGGAGGGACCTCATGGCACTGCCACGCAAGCGTACCGATGCCGCAAAGATCGCTGTTGCTCGAGAGCGCACACCAGCAATTCGTCCGCGCTCGGCATCGGGCCCCGTCATTCGCGCGCTGCGGCCGGCAGAATGCCTTGCGATGCTAAGACGTTCTGTGGTGGGCCGAATGGCGTTCTCATTCCACGACCGCGTGGACATTACGCCAATTCATTACGTCTATGCTGATGGGTGGCTGTACGCGCGCACGTCGCACGGCGCGAAGATGACGACGCTCCGCCACAGTCAGTGGATGGCGTTCGAGGTGGACGAAGTGGACGGCCTCTTCGACTGGCGGAGTGTCGTCGTGCATGGAACTGTGCACGCCATCGAGCCGGATGAGGGTCCACACTTCGTTCGCTGGCAGAAAGGAGTGGCTCTTCTCAGAAAGCTCATTCCGGAAACGGAAACGGTGCGCGATCCCGTGCCCTTTCGATCGATCGTATTCGGCATCTTCATCGACTCGATGTCTGGTCGTGTGTCGTCGAGCGGCAGAAAAGGCGTCTCTCGACGGAAATGAGCTCGGAGAATTCACCATGTGGCGCATCGGTGTCGGTCTGGTCGTCATCATCCACGCACTCGCGCACGCCAACGTCGCGATCTTCGCAGCGAACGCCGGACCAGGCTGGCTGATCGAGCTTCTGTGGAGCGTTGCGCTGCTCGGCTATCTCGCCGCGGGCCTCGGTGTGCTGCGCGTGCCGGTGATGCGCCATTACTGGAAGCAGCTCCTGGTCGTTGGTACCGTCGCCTCCACGGTGCTCCTCTTATTCATGCGCGATCTCGTGGGCTCGGTCGGCGTGACGGTGGACATCCTGCTCCTGGTCCTCGTGCTGGAATGGGCGCAGCCGCGAGTGGATGCCGAGGTGGATGTTGTGGAAGCAGTCGGCGCGGATGGTATTGGCCATGGTGCGTGGCATCGCTTCGTGTGGGGAATGGGTGCGCTGGTATTCCTCTATGCGGCTGGCGTGATCGCCATTCGGCCGGTGTACGTTCATTGGGGCACGACCGAGGCCGAGCGTAGCGCGGCAATGCCAGGTGACGAGCTCGCAGGCGCCGCGCGCTATCGCGTGGATCATGGCATTACGATCAAGGCGCCAGTCGACTCGGTGTGGCCGTGGCTTGCGCAACTCGGACAGGATCGCGGTGGCTTTTACAGCTACGATTGGCTCGAGCGTCTGGTGGGCGACGACATCAGGAACGCGGATCGCATTCACCCCGAATGGCAGCGCACGGAGGCAGGAGATCTCGTGCGCGCCACACAGCGCGACTATCTGGGCGGACGATTTCCCGATCTCGGTTGGCGCGTGCTGCGGGTTGTTCCCGGCCGCGCGCTTGTCCTCGAGAACTGGGGCGCCTTCGTCGTCGAGCCGGTGGACTCCGCGACATCGCGCTTTTTCGTCCGCACGCGAGGGCCCGGAACGCCCTCGCTGCTCGGCGTCGTCGTGGGTCCGCTGAACGTGTTCGTCTTCGAGCCTGCGCACTTCATCATGCAGCGTGGCATGATGCGCGGCGTACGTGATCGCGCCGAGGCCGCGATGCGCCGGCCGTTACGCCAGGCGAACGCAACGACCGATTGACCTATGGTCGCCGAAGATGCCCATGTGGCGCTCGAATAGGCGGTCGCAGCATGCTGATGTATTGTCATCAAGGAGTGCGCGACGACGTGCGGCATCAGGATGCGGCTGACTCGAGATCGGTCGCGCGACCGAGCGTAAAGCGCACCGTCGTGCCGTTGCCAGGCTGACTCTCGAT
>JBDTXZ010000626.1:0-3142 GCA_040005935.1 bacterium
GCCCGCCTCGAGCGCCTGATTCCATGTCAATCCGAATTCCCTGCGGTCGATCTTGCCGTCGGCACTGAAGCCTTTGCGCTCTCCGCCCCAGGGATCCGTGCCGGAGCCATCGTAGATTACGTCGAGCGTGACGAGTTTCGTGACGCCGCGAATCGTCAGGTTGCCGGTCATGCTGAAGTGTGCATCCGTTCCGGCGATCCTGGTGCTGGTGAACGTCAACTCTGGAAAGCTGTCGACATCGAGAAAATCGGCCGAACGCAGGTGTGCGTCGCGCTGCTCGACGCGAGTGTCGATGCTGGCCGCCTTCACGGTCACTTCGACGACAGCCGCTTCGGGCGCGTCACCATTTGCGGTCACTGTTCCTTCCACGTCCCCGAAGCGGCCCTTCACAGTTGTGAACATCATGTGCCTGGCGGAGAACTCGACGGTCGAGTGGCTCGGGTCGAGCTTCCAGATGGTGGTTGCGCTTGCAATAGGTGCGGTCATGATAATTGCCTCATTAGTAAAAATTTAACTACTGGGAATTCAAGTACTGAGATATTTATGCCAGCGGAGCCGAGAATCACGAATCGTGTTATTCGTTCTGCCGCGCGGCGACGGAAAGCCCGAGCTTGCGAAGGAATGCTGTCGCCTCGATCTGCTCGTTTGTATCCAACCCAGACAGCACCTGTTCGATTCGTTTCGCGTGGTCTGGGAAGATCCGACGGATCAGCGCGTCTCCCGCTGGGGTGAGCACCGCATAACGTGCTCGCCGGTCTTTCGGACATTCTTCGCGCTTTACGAGTCCTTTCTCGACGAGCCGGTCGACCAGGTAGGTGATGCCGCCACTGGTGACCAGAATCTTTCTTTGAATCTCGCCGAGGAGCAGCGGACCTTTGTGATGCAGTACCTCCAAAATGCCAAATTCCGTCATTGTGAGTCCGTCGACGGCAAAGCTCGCCTGTAGCTCGTCGCTCACTGCAGAGTATGCCCGCGAGAGGACGACGAAGAGCTTGAGCGCAACAGCCTCATCGGGACTTCGAGCGGCTTCAATTGACACAGTGCTGGGACGTTTGACCGTTTTCATCTTAGTACTAAGATAATACGTACTGGCCGTCGCGCAAGCGCCCGATTACTGAGCGACTTCAACTCTCGCGGCGACGGCTCATCGCGGATTGCGCGGAAACGGCATGGACACAGCAAAAATCTTGTGCGCGCTTCTCCTGCGAGATCCGTGAGCGGTAGTTCCCCGCTCTACCGAAAGTCAGCCCAGAAAAAGGGATGAGTATCCCACTTCTTGGTCAGAAGGTTCTGGTCCGTGCACTCCGCCATGGGAGACGCAAGGCAACGCGTTCGGTAGGGACGCAGGCTCATCGTGCCTGCGAGGTACGTCACTTCCAGCAGCATCAAGGCAGCGGGCATGGCCCAGTGCGTTGCCCACCGCGGCGCGACTGCGCGGCGCATCATCCACCAACCCCCGAGCAACAGCGTTCCTTCGATCGCCAATTCGAGTTGCTGAAATGATTCGACGAACAGGCCCATCGGCCCACCAGGTCCCATGTCCTTGCTACCCGAGATGAGGTCGAGCGCCAGGTGCGACAGCACGAGTCCCGCGACGATCAATCCCGCCGACCTGCTGCGATCTGCAAGGGCTTTCCATGCGAGCAGGCCGGCTGCCGCGGTGAGCAGCAGACACCACCGCGGCCACGAAAACCCGGCTGACGCGAAGGCTTCTCGAAGGATGTCAGGCGCGAAGCTCGCGATGAGGAGTGCGCCGAGTGGAATGCGTTGCCACCGCGCCTTGGCGGCGTACGCGACTCCGATGTGCCCAATGATCATCGGCCAAAGCTAGTGCTGCCGCTGAGGGCATGCCCGCTGACGGCTATCCGCGCACGGCTGCTCGGTGGCAGCTTTTCGCTGACGACTGGCCGCCGCCTGTTCGCCGCGTTGTGGCCTCGACCAACAACGGCTGTTGGCAGTCGCGTGGAACGACGGATTTCGTTGAACCGCTGGATTAGCGCGTCAGCGTTTGAACTGCGTCAGGATCGGTCGTCGACAGATGGGGCATGGACCCATGTGTGGATCGTCGCCGTACTTCACCGTTACCGGCCCCTTTACGACCGTTTTATGCTCCACCGTGTCGTCCACTGTCACGGTGATGGTCGCAATACCCCCGTCGACCTGACCCTTGAATCGGGCGGGAACGGAAGGACCCACCGTGACAGGGTAAGCGCGAAGCATGTAACTGCCTGTAACGTCGAAACTTCCATTCTCGGCAAGCGAGATGCGGCCTGATACGTCGCCGAAGGTGCACCCGACATGCAGATGCGTCGCCGTATCGCTGACGATGAGACCGGCGTTCTCGCCGCCCCACGTACCGAGTGCCAACTTGCCATCGAATGCCGACGGAATTGTGCCGGAGGACGAACATGCCAGCATCCCGGACACGACGGCGAGCGCGACGACAACGATGCGAGTGGACAATGCTGAAGCGGTTAGAGACACCTGCAGGGTCTGTCCGGCACAACTCATGGGGACAACGCACGGTCACATGTACTCGGCTGCGGCGTCGTCGAAAGCCAGCGCCACCGCGTGCGCGGCTCGCGGCCTAGGATCTCTCGCGAGACCCTTGCATCGCGGCCCTGATGGCTGCTGATCAGCGCCTTGCCGTCCATTGCTGAGCTCGACGGTGCGCCCGACGTGACGGTCTCGAGCTCCGACTGCGCTCTGGTGCTGAGCGAATTCTATTCGCTGTCGACAAGCACAAGCGTTCCATTTCTTTGAGCGCGCCGAAGCCGAAATACCTCAATTCATACCCCAATTCATACCCCAATTCATAGCCCAGCCCCATTCCGGCGCCGACGCTGCAGAAGTCGACCTACTCGCGCGATCGATCGCGCATCGGCACGCGCTCGCCATTCCTGGAGCGGACATCGTCCATCCGTCGAGCGCGCCGACCGTCGTCACCGCACGGTGCCTGTTGCGCCGCTGAGCCACCCACCTTCGAAACCTGCCGCACGCAAGCCGTCGACGACGTACGGACACGATCGCATCAGCTTCCAGACGAACTCGCTGCGATGGTTCTCGATCATGAGCACCACTGGTCCTTGGTCGATGGCGTAGTAGCCCTGTGAGACCCAGCCCTTCTTCTCGTCGTCGCGCT
>JBDTXZ010000627.1:0-3129 GCA_040005935.1 bacterium
AGGAATGGCGCGCGATACTGCGGCTCGCCGGCGAGCCCGGTCACGATGAGCACATGCGTCTGTTGCGCGCGCGCGACGGATGCAAGCGACACTCCTAGGAGCACCGCTCCGCGTGCTGCGCGCGTGAGCCGGCGACTCATGCAAGACCCCGACGACGACGATAGACCCATTCGGTGCCCATCAACGCGACCAATGCAAAAAAGATGACGGGCATGTCCCACAGATCCCGTGCGTCGCGCACCGTGACGCCGGCTTCCGTAAACACCGCATCGTCGCCGAGTCGGCTCGACTCGTTCAGCGGGTAGTAGCGACCACCTGTTTCCTTCGCGATCCGCCGCAATAACGGCGTGCGCAACTCCGCCTGTTCGACATCGGCGCCCTGATCGTCGGCCAGCAGTGCTCCACCAGTCGATGTCGTCGTGTCACGACCGCGACGCGATTCCGCAGAGAGCGCGTACACGCCCGCCTCTTCCGAAATGAACCGGCCCGTATACGATCCGTCCTCGCGCAACGACCACTCCATCGGCACCTCGACGCGCCGGCCACTCGGCGTCGTCACTCGCGCCGTCACTGTCGCGTTGTTGACGTCGAGATACGTGGAGTCGGTGACATGCGCGCGCAGCGTCACCGGTTCGCCCGGTCCAACGCGCGAAGGAACCGCACTGATCTCGACCTGATCCGGCGCGCTCTCGACTGTCCAGCGCAGCAGCTGTCGCCACAGCGTGGAATGTGTTTCATCGTCGACCGGCATGCTGGCGTCCATGCGCCAAAGCCACGTGTCCTGCACGCCGAGCACCGCACCGACACCGCGTCCGTAATGTTGGAAGGCGAGCACTGGGACGTCTTGGCCCGTTCCGCTCTTCCCACCGGGACGTCCCGCGAGCAACACCGTCGCGCCCGACCGCAATACTCCGAGCCGATTCACCGACGTCAGCGGCGGAAGCGAGTCCCAACGCGCCGTGTTTGCCGCATCAGTCTCGCGAAGTTGTAAAGCGGCGAAGCCCTGGCCGGACGTCGTTGGATGAACGGCCAGAAACGTCGGTGGCCGACTGGTGTCTCGGTCCGCCACACCGAGAATGACCGGTAACACCTCGGCCATCGGCGTGTCCGCGTACCCGCCTTCGCTCAACGCAGACCGGCCGCCCAACGCGAGCAACGTTCCGCCGCGCTGGCTCACGAACTCGGCCAGCATGCGCAGCTGGTCGCCCGTGAAGAACGACGACTCGATGCTGCCGAGTATGATTGCGCGATACTTGAACAGCTCTTCTCGCTTGGATGGGAATCCGGTGACGAGTTCGAGGCTGTCACGCACACCAAGCCGCAGAAACTTCTTGTCGGCGCTGCGCATCAGGCCAACGACCTCGAGACTGCTGTCCGCCGCCACGGCGCGACGCAGGAACGCAAACTCCGGCCGAGGCTCCCCTTCGAGATAGAGAATGCGCACCGGTCCAGGCCGTACTTCGAGCACGGTGTGATACGCGTTGTTCTCGGTGACCGTTTCGTTGGCGAGCGGTTTTGCGGTGACCGACAGCCGATACGTGCCCGGCGGCAGTGGCGGTAAACGCAATCGGACGCGCGAAATGTCGCCGGCGTCGGGAAGGCGAATTTCCTCTGTGGCCACAATGCGCCCATTGGCCTCGACGGTGACTGTCGTTTTCTCCCCCCGCGCGCCACGCACCGCAATCGCTGCTTCTAGCAGAACAGTCGACCCCGCTAGAACACTCGCTGGTGCCGTGACGCGCTCGATGGCGACGTCGCGCGCAAAACGTTCCTGACCGACACCTATGGTGTACACCGGAACGCGGCGAGCCCTGAGCGCAAGCAACGAGGAACTCAGGTCGCCGCCACCGTTGTCAGCACCGTCCGTCACCACGGCAACTCCGGCGAGCGGCATGCCCGCCAGGTCTTCACGCGTGACGTCGAGCGCGCCCGCCAGGTCTGTCCGGCCGCCCGCACCCGTGAGCGCAGCAGCGCCGGAGGCGGGGCCGGCGTCGGCGGCAAATCTGAAGACGCGCAACGCAAACCGCCCCGAAAGCCGACGCATCAATGCACTGGTGTCGCCGAATACCCGCTGCATCGCCTCAAGTCGCGCCGCGCCATTTACGTCGCGCAGGCGCATGCTCCGCGAGTCGTCGAGCAGGATGGCGAACACGTTGCGCTGATTGACAGCGCTCGAGAGCACCACGGTGGGACGCATGAGGCATGCGAGGACAATCAGCACACACACCGCCCGAATCGTCGCGAGCACGATGCGATCCACTCGGCTCACGGCGCGCACGCGGACGTACATCACCGCGATGAGCGCCAGCGCCAGGAGTGCGACGGCTGCGATCAGCAGCGCGGGAATGACAGGGGCAAGTACCAGGTCGCCGCGCTGAAACACGCGCGGCGGGTACTTGAAGAGAAATGTGAGGACGGATTCGAACGCAGCTCCCAAGCAAGCCCCAAACGCTGAAGTGCACGGATGGACAGGTGCTTCCGCCACCGTGCTGGGGCGCGCACACCGCTCTCTCCAAGTATGTACGCAGACCGGGTCTCAATGGTTCGACACCGGAACTGACGGAATCGGTTCCCCCAATCGCGACACCCACGAGAAGGTTATTGTTCTCCGCGCGGTGGGTTCGCAACCCCTGCACGTTCGTGCGTAAACCGGCCTTTTGGCTACCATTGTGCTTCTCGCAATCCGGAGCTTTTTCGTGACTCTCGCTCGCGTTCTTCTTGCCGCATCACTGGTGACGTGCGCCTCGATGTCAGCCGCGGCCCAGGCACGCCCGACAGCCGACGTCGCCACCTACGACCAATCGCGATTTGGCGGGATGCGCTACCGCATGATCGGACCCGCGCGTGGGGGGCGAGTGACGGCGGTGACGGGCGTGAATCAGGAGCCGATGACGTTCTATTTCGGCTCGACGGGCGGCGGCGTCTGGAAAACCACCGATGCGGGCATGACATGGCGAAGCACCGGCGATCAAGCGTTCGCGTCGTCGTCCATTGGCGCGCTCGACGTTGCGGACACAGACCCGACTGTCATCTATGTCGGCACGGGATCGGAGGCGATTCGCAGCAACGTCTCCATCGGCAAGGGCATCTACAAGTCCACGGACGCGGGACGCACATGGAAGTTCACCG
>JBDTXZ010000628.1:0-3129 GCA_040005935.1 bacterium
AGCAACGATCCAATCACATTTCCCGTCCCGGAATACCCGCCAATCGCCCACACACCATCCCGAACTTCACGCACGATCGGCAACTCATTCAGCGTATAGCTCACGCTGGCCGCCCACCGATGCGTCACGGGCGCACTCACACCAAGCTGCTTACGCAGCCGATGCTCGAGCGCCGCCTGCACTCGCTCCGACGTCGCCACCTCATGCGTCCACTCAGCCTCGCCGCCGACATCACGCGCACCACCTAACGCAATCGCACCATCAGGCCGCTGCTGCCAATAGTCGTAACCCCATCGCGCGTAAACCGGCCGAGCGAATTGCACCTCGTTCGTCGGCGCCGTGGCGAGCATCTGTAAGCGCGCTGTACGAACCTCCGGTGACAGCTCGGGCAACAACAGATCGAGCGCCCCATCCACAGCGACGACAACATGCCGAGCGTGAACTATTCCATTGGGCGTTCGCACTACACCCGGCGCGACATCAATCACCGGCGACCGCTCGAACAGCCGCGCGCCCTCACTCATCGCGGCAGTCGCAAGCGCACGACACCGTTCGAGCGGTTGAAACGTTCCATCGCCCATAATGAGGATGCCCCGCCCTTCCGGCCCGTCGTACGGCTCAGCGGGCAATCCATCCGCACGCATGGCATCGAGTTGCCCCCTGCAATCCGTCAACTCCTCCGCAGATTCCGCGATGCGCAACGAACCAGTCCGATTCACCGTCTCCGGCGTCAACTCGGCAATGCGTTCAATCTCCTCGAACGTGAGTTGATACATCTGTCGCGCGCGTTCACGACCGTATCGATTCACCGCGTCGTGATAGAATGGCGCGAGACCAGCGAGCAGGAAGCCGCCATTGCGCCCCGCCGCGCCTCCGCCCACTTCGCCGGCGTCCACGCCCACGACTCGTACGCCGTATTTCCCGAGCTCGCGCACACACTGCAAGCCCGAGCCGCCGAGTCCAACGACGCACACGTCGGCTCTTAGGTCGCCTTCGAGCGAGGGAAGCCCTAACCCTTCACCAACCGCCCAGAGCGGCGTGCCGCCCGACGGCGTCATCGCAGTGGCTTGCGCGTGCGACTACTCGAAGTCGAGCGCAAGATCGAGTGCAGGCGCCGAGTGGGTGATTGCGCCAACTGAAATCCAGTCGACGCCGGTTTCAGCGATGATTCGCACTGACTCGAGATTGACGCCGCCCGACGCTTCTGTAATGGCCTGCCCTGCAACGAGCTCGACGCACTGCTTCATCTGCTCGGTGGACATGTTGTCAAACATGATGATGTCCGCCTGTGCCTCGAGCGCGGCCTGCACCTGCTCGATGCGATCACACTCGACCTCCACCTTCGTACCTACTGGCGCGAGATCGCGCGCGCGACGCACAGCGAGTGCGACGTCGCCATCGACGGACGCGAGATGATTGTCCTTGATCAGCACGGCGGTGGAGAGGTTCAGCCGATGGTTTGTACCTCCTCCGGCGCGCACCGCGTACTTCTCGAGCAGCCGCCAACCAGGCGTTGTCTTACGCGTATCGAGAATCTTCGCGTGCGTACCCTTTACCGCGTCGACATAACGCGCCGTGCACGATGAGACGCCCGAAAGCCGTTGCATGAAGTTCAGTGCAACACGTTCTGCGGCGAGCAGGGCGCGCGCATGCCCAGACAAATACAGGATTGAATCGCCGGGGTTGAGGCGCGTGCCGTCCTCGCAGTCCACGCGGATGGTGACCTTGGGATCGAGTGTGCGAAATGCCTCGACGGCGAGAGGAATGCCGCACAACACGCCTTGCGCTCGCGCGACCAGCCGACCGCGCGCATGTCGGTCAGACACGACGGTGGCAATCGTCGTGAGATCGTTGAACGCTCCGTCCTCGTCGAGAGCGGCCTGTACGAGCACATGCAACTCGGCGTGCGCATACGGAAAGCGGAGCATCCCCACGCTACTCGCAGCCGGTGTACTTAGTGGAGTGATTGTGCGCGGCGGACTCGTGTGCTCGAACTCGTGATGCTCCATCGTCATGGGCGTGCTCCATGCTGGCTGTTGCGCCGCACCGGCCCTGAGGCTATTCGCCCGGGTCGGCCGTCGTTTCAGGGACTGGACTCAGCGGGTGCTGGCCGCCAATGGCGATCATTCGTTCGATCGCAAGCCGAGCTCTGTCGGCAATCGGCTTGGGAACGGTGATGCGATGTTCGAGCCGCTCGAGCGCGCGCTTCACCTTTGGTAGCGTCGTCACCTTCATGTACGTGCACGACGCACGCTCATTCGCGGCAAAGAAACGCTTTGCTGGATTCTCGCGACGGAGACGGTGCAGGATCCCCACTTCTGTCGCGATGATGAACTCGTCAGCGTTTGAAAGCGCAGGACGCCTGATCATTCCTTCGGTCGACAGGATCTGTACGCCCTCCGGATCCACGTCGCCGGCTGACATCGCTTCGAGCACGCTCGTCGAGCAGCCGCACTCGGGATGAATGAGGAACTCCGCATTCGGATGCAAGGAACGCTGCAGACGAATGTGTTCGGGATCGATGCCCGCGTGCACGTGGCACTCGCCCATCCAGATGTGGATGTTGTCGCGCCCACTCAACCGCTTGACGTGCGCGCCAAGGAACATGTCCGGGCAAAAGAGAATCTCGGTGTCGGCGGGAATCGCATTGACGACCTCCACCGCATTGCCCGACGTGCAGCAATAGTCGCTCTCAGCCTTCACCTCGGCCGTCGTGTTGACGTACGACACGACCACCGCGCCCGGGTATTCTGCCTTCCATGCGCGGAGCTGCTCGGCGTTGATCATCGACGCGAGCGAACAGCCCGCAGCGAGATCGGGGAGAAGTACAGTTTTTTGCGGCGAGAGCACTGCGGCAGTCTCGGCCATGAAGTGCACGCCACAGAAGACGATGACGTCGGCACTGGTTTTGGCGGCTTCGCGAGAGAGCCCCAAGGAGTCGCCAACGTAATCCGCGACGTCCTGCACCTCGGCGCGCTCGTAGTTGTGCGCGAGAATGACCGCATTCTGCTCGCGGGCGAGGTCCTTGATCTCACCCTGTAGTTGCGCGATCAGCTCCTCGCGGGAGCGGACCGCTGTATCGCTCGTTCCCATCGCCGGAAGCTAATGCGGGTCGAGGCGTGGTGTGAG
>JBDTXZ010000629.1:0-3127 GCA_040005935.1 bacterium
TGGGCTCGCGGCTTCGCGCGCTCCACGTGAACCTCTCTAACCCGCTTGGCGGTCTCGACCAACTTCTGCATGGAAGCACGGGTCTGCGGGGCTGGGGCACACAACCGGCGCCGGATCCCGTACTGTATTACGTGCGTGGCTTCGACGCATCGGCGCAGAAGTTTCTCTACGACGTGAACCCGCGGTTCGGGGCAACCGATCAGTCGCGCACGCTCGTGCGTGCACCATTCCGTGCGACAATCGATTTCTCGTTCGGCCTTACGCCCAACGTCGCGCAACAACAACTCGAGCGCTATCTCGGGCCGGGACGAGGCGGGCGACCGGGCCCGCGGTTGACTGTTGCCGATCTGGTGAGCCGGTATTCGCGCAACGTCGGCGATCCGTACCAGGCAATTCTCAGTGAGGCGGACTCGCTGCTGCTGTCGCGCGGTCAGGTCGATGCGTTGCGACAGGCAGGCGTGCGCTATCGCCAACGTATTGATTCGTTATGGTTCGGCCTGGCGACAAACTTTGCTGCACTCGCCGAACGGTATGACGTGGCGTCTGCCGTGAAACGGCAGGAAGATGCGATTGCCGACGCGCGAGAGATTACGCGCCTGCACATGCGTTCAACGCTCGGCGATATCCTTACGCCGATTCAGTTGCAACTCATGCCAGGCGCGCTGACCTACCGGTCGACCACGCCACTTACGGCGGGTGGCCGAACGCTTTCGCCGTGATCGACGATCACATGCTGCCGGGCGTTGCCTCTGCGGACATGTTCAGGCCGGCTGTGTCGCCGCTTCGGACCGCCTCGATAAACAACTGCTGCACGAGACGATTTGCGTCCTTGTTGTACTGGTCGTGGTGGCGCTCACCCATCTCGCCAATTGCCGCGAGGCGCTCGATGCCGAGCGCCCGTCCCGCTTCGCGGAATGTCTTGAACGTGTCTTCACTCTGGCGTGAGGTGACGATGTCGCCGACCAGTCGCAGGAAATCGCTCGAGCGCGGCATGTCTGCCAGGTCGCGGGCGACTCCGAGTGCGATGCCAATTGCCTTCTTCGCGATGCCTGCTTCTGCACCGAGCTCGTGCTGGTATTCTTCAAGCATTTTCTGATGATTCTCCGCCTGTGCGATGAAGCCGGCACAGAGCAAACGGAAGCGCTCGTCATCGGCCTGCTTTTCGTGATCGGTCAGGTTCTGCAGGAACATGCGGTGTTGCGCGACCGCATTGTTCACCTGGCTTTTGAGGAAATCTGTTCCTTGGTCCATGTGGCTTCTGTCCGGTTGGAGATAGCCACGTCAAAAGCAGAGAGCGTGCCTATGCGCCGGGCGGAAGCAGATGTCGGGGGGGGCGACGACACTCTCGCCGTTGCGTTTGCCGCGCGTGGTTGGCGACGACGCCCACTTAGCCGTTGGCTGCGTCCTGCATGGCGACGGTCAGGTGATCGTGCCTGCGCGTAGATCGTGAAGCGAGCGCACGCGGCCGCACGACGACGGCTGACCCCGCGGCGGCGGCCGCCGCGATATTGACGCTCCCCGCGCTCGAACTCGATCTGTTCGGCGGCCTCGATGCGATTGAGATCATCTTCGCTCACGTGGGCGACGCGCATCAGCTCGCGAGGGCGCCCAGGTTGCGAGCGTGGCAGCAAACACGCGCACACGAACGAAGAACGGCGCAGCGCCATCCTTTAGCCAGTCGTGCTCGACAGTGGCGTACGTGCGCACGCCTCGTTCGTGCAACCGGCTCGCAAGCTGAATGAGCCCGGGAACCGGATCTCGCGCACCGACGCCTCGCACGCGTTCATCATCGGCGTCGGAACTGTTGATGACCTTGAGCATCCGGGCGGCCTGCTTCGCCGCGCCCTCTTCGGCGGCCGTCACGAGCTCCTGCGAAAAGACGTGAACGTCGTGAAGACTGCCCAACGCGTCCTGCAGTTCCTTGAGCGTCTCCAGAATTGCGCCGCCTCCACTCACCGCTTCCTCGGCTGGCTCGATGAGATAGCGTAGGCGCTTTGCCGAGATACGAGCCCGATGAATCGCATCGATATCGGAGAATTCGCGAATTCCTGCGAGATGCTCGCGCATCGCATCACTTTGCTCTCGCACATGCTCGGCGAGCACTGCGCTGAAATGAATGGCGTCCTCATGCTCCTGCGCCTCTTCCAATGACGCACCCAACCGGCGATGCAGCTTCGCAGCGATCGTGTCGAAGTCAGCTGCGGCCGCAAGGGCTGCGTCTACCGCGCCCTTGTGTTCTGCGCGAAGACGCTTGCGGAGAAATGTGTCTCCAACGCGTTCGGTCCCGGTCAGCGCACGCCGTTCATCGTGAAGCCACTCGAGATGAACGGTCGCATCACGAGCGCCGTTGGTTGCGTCGGCAATTGCCGAGAGTCGTCGCCGATGCCTGCCGGCCACGGCGTCGCGGAGACTGGGCCTGAACGTACGGAGCCAGCTTCGCAAACGACGATTCGCGACGCGGAAATCATGGAGCGCGACGTCGCACTCGGCGGTTGCGTGTGACTTTCGCGCAGCATGCGCAAACTGCTCGCTGGCCTTCTGCGCGTCCGACAGGAGTGACAATGCCACGAGGCGAATGCCGCGATCCGCAGAGTCATGCAGAACTGTTTTGTCGAGCATGGTGCCGTATTTCAGTGGTCAGTGACTGACGTCGCCTTCGCACACACTATACTGGTGCACGGATGATGCGTGGTGTTCTTGAGCAGCCGTCGAGAGCGCCGCTGCTTCGCCTGCGCGGGGAGCACTCGCATGGCGAGCGGTCGCATTCCGCTCATCGTCCCGACTGCGGAGTCATTTTTGCCTCCGTGCTGCCCGCACGAAATCGGACTGGTTTCCCTCGCCACCGGACTCTCCTCCCCTTGTCACATTCTCTCGAACGACCGCGCGTAGCGCGACAGCCGCGCCATCTCGCGTCGCAGACGATCTCACTCGCCGTCCTCGTGACGGCCGCCATCGCGGCTTGCTCCAAGGTGGGTGAAGACGTTCTCGATCACGAGACGGCACCATTCGATAAGCCAATCAGGGCGTGGGTGCTGGCACGACAAAGTGAGCTCGGCCGTCGCTTCTTTCTCGTGATCACGAATGCCGGGTCGCCAACCATTCTCATCCCGCTGACCGGCGCCGTCGC
>JBDTXZ010000630.1:0-3126 GCA_040005935.1 bacterium
CTCGGCGTTCGCCACGACGCCCGGACCGGGATTGGCCGACGCGGTGCGGAGACTCAAGTCCACCGCCTCGAGACCGGCCGGTAGTGCGTCGTCGAGCACCACGAAATACCGAATCGATGGAACGGTAAGACGCAGTCGCACGCGAACGAGCTCTCCTTCGGCAACACTCGAAATCGGCGCGCCTCCACTCAGACGTTCGTACCATCGCTCGACTTGAATGCCCCGATCCTCAGGCGTCACCGGGGGTTTCGCGGGGACCTCCGTCACGGACAGGTAGTAGTACACGGCGCCCGTTCCAGCGCCCGCATCGAGTGACAGGTGGAGCGTCTGTGCACTACTGGCCGCCCCCGAAAGCACTCCGCTCAACGCGATGCTCGAGTCACGCGACGCACTTTGCACCGCTGCACCGTCCTGAACGAGGACGTGATTCCCCACGCGCGCGCGCACGGTTCGCTCCCCCTGCGAGCGCTGCAGCCGATCGAGTGAGGCAAGCGCAATGACCGCAGACGCATAGTCCTGCGTATTCCACATCCACTCGGCGTGCGCAGCGCGGCTCTGCTGTACGAGCGCTTCGGCAAGTGGCCCAACGAGCGCATGCGTCGGATCAATCGCGAGCGTCGCGACGAGAATGCGTGCGATCGGTCGAATCCTCGACCCGAAATAGAAGTCCGTCTGTACCGAATCCGGAAGCACAGCGCGACGTCCTTCCACGCGCACAAGCGCCCACGTCGGCTCCATCAACCGCCGCGCTGCCGGAAGCTGACGACGCCGGACAAGCACCTCGGCAAGACGTGCCCTGTCTTCCGCCGTCAGTTGCGCCGCCGAACGAATCAACTCGTTTTCGGCGGCGACGTCGGGGCGCCCATAGCGGCTCAGGAAGTCGACGGATGCCACCTTCTCGCCCAGCTGAAGCGAGGGTCGCTCGGTCCAATGCGCCACCGGCGTAAACGCGACCGTCGCCTTGCCGTGCAGAGTCGTGGTGAGATACTCTGCCAATCGGTGCAGTACGAGCGTGTCGACTTTGACATCGGCGCCCGCATCGCGCGCGTCGAGCATCACGAGGCCGGCATAGGCGCTCAACCACGCGCTCGTCCAATCCGTCGACGACCAGTAGCCGATTCCGCCGTCCTCGCGCTGACGCCCACTGAGCATGTCGACCGCGCGCGCCATCTCGGCGCGGGGATTCCCTGAAAGTAATTCGCCGCCGCGTTGTTTCTGCGCACGGAACAGCGCGATGATCGGCACCGCACTGCTGATGACCTGCTCGGAGCAATAGTACGGATACACGTGCAACGACTGCCGCATGCCGCGAATCGTCGCGAGCGGCGACACGCCCATGCTCAACGTCAATCGCGATCTGTCGAGATCCATTCCCGCCGGCAGCGCTAGATCAACAGATGCACTGTCGTGCAGCACGCCAGCCAAGGTGTGCACCACGGGATGATGATCCGGTTTAACAGGAATGGCGACGCGAACCGCATCCGCGTTCCTGTCGTCCGAGACGTCGAAGCGGAATGAGGCGCTGTCCGCTCGCGTCGCCTGGAACGGAAAGCGCACTTCCATGCCCCGCTGCGCGGCGAGCATCACCGTCTGCTCGCGGTCTCCACGGAGCGTTGCGCCCGTTGCCTCAGCGCGAACCTTGACGTTCACGGCCGCACCATCGCGACGATTGATCACCGCGCCCGCAGTGAACGCGTCACCCGGGCGCACGAATCGCGGCAGTGCCTGGCGCGCGAGGAGTGGCCGAGTGACCAGCAGCTTCGAGTCGCCCTTGCCGTAGCGATCGCCGGTGGTAACGGCCACCGCCATGATCCTGAACGTCGTGATGTTATCCGGGAGCGCCGCTGTTGCGACGGCGTTTCCCTGCGCATCGGTCACCACCGATCCAATGAAGAACGCGGTCGTCTTGAAGCGCGAGCGAAGAATGTCGGCGCCCGCGATACCTCCGCCGCCGCCGGGATTTCTCCAGCCCTTCTCGCCCTCGGGAACCTGCGGCGCGACTGACGTCATGTTGCTCGCGAGCCGCATGCCGAGTCCGCGCTCTCGATACATGAGGTCGAGGGGATCGGGGGTCTTGAATCCCGTCAGCGCAAGCACGCCTTCATCCACCGCCCACAGCGTGACCTCGCTCTTCGCTCCCCGACCCTGCTTGTCGCGGACGCTCACGCGAACGCGCGCGGTATCTGCTGGACGATATTCGTTCTTCTCGGCGTTCACGGCGATGGTGAGTCGCTTTACCTCCGGTGTCACGCGGAGCTCGGCGTATCCAACGCGAATTGTCGGACGGCCAAGGTCGTCGAGATAGCCAGGCTTGGCGCTGCGTCCGCGCGCGACGAGAATCGAGACGAACGCATTTGGCGCCCACGCTTCAGTGATCGGGAACTTGAGCGTTGTTGAGCCCGACGTAATGCGTAGCCTGCGCTGCGCGATCAATCCTTCACGCTCGACGGTGATCCATGCTTCCGCGCCAGTGAATGGCGACGCGAACATGATGGTGGCTGTGTCGCCAACCGCGTACCGCGTGCGATCGGGAATCACGTCCATCTTGAATTGCGTCTCGTCGCTCCACGGCACCCAGCCTTCGCCCGACGCCCATCGCTGAAGCGTCGTCCTCGCTACATGTCCCTTACGGTCAGTCGCGCTCAGCGCGACGGTGTAGGAGCCGCCCGCCTTGGGCGTGAACGTGCATGGCACTTGAGACGTCGTGGTGGTGACGGCGCATCGTGCAATCGTGTCCGACACCCATTCGCCAACCAGCTCCGACACGCCATCGCGCTCGCGACGCACGCGATGCCATTCGCGAAGCACGACGGTTCCCTCGACTCGCACGCCAGCGACCTTCTGTCCGTCGGGACGTACGGCCATCATGACGATCGACTGCGCGGTGCCCGCCTTCCAGAACCAGGCATCGCCCGGTGATTTCGCGGCGATGTAGAACTCCGCCGGATGCACGAGCGTCGTGGTGCTTGTTCCGACGACCTGACGATTGATGTCGGTGACAGTCGCCTCGACGGTCACGCGAGATGCGCGCCCCTTCGGCGAGGGAGGCAGGACGACCGAGAACGATCCCGT
This sequence comes from bacterium, assembly GCA_040005935.1. Taxonomy (GTDB): domain Bacteria; phylum Gemmatimonadota; class Gemmatimonadetes; order Gemmatimonadales; family Gemmatimonadaceae; genus AG11. The sequence goes on from JBDTXZ010000630.1 coordinate 3,073, forward strand.
GCCTCGCGCGTCAAGCGTATCCGTCCTGCTCGAGAAGACGTCTGCTTCCACGCG
>JBDTXZ010000631.1:0-3107 GCA_040005935.1 bacterium
ACCGCCGCCCATGTCGATCCCGAGCGCCTGCGCGGTGCGTCCGTCGAGATTACCCGTGGCCCGCAACTGGCGATCCACTTGGAACTCGAACAACGCTCGGCGCGTTGGATCGTCGAGCTCACCGTTCACCGTTTCGTGATAGTAGTTCAGGCGAGCCAACGCCTCCTGCGCGCCACGGATATACGCCGCCGCCGTGTAAATCGTCGATCCCACGTTGCCGGCCAGCCTGCTGCGACCGCGCAGCGTTACGGCATTCTCCAGCTCGACGGCAAGCAGTGTTCCGGAAGGCACGTTGACATCCCTGCCTTCCGACAGGAGGCCGCCAAGCGCGGACAACAAGCTGTTGGCGCCGCTTCCAGAACTCGCGCCGGCGATAGCCGCACCGATTCCTCCTCGTGCACCAACGAGCGCGACTCTCGCATTGGGGTCGCTGTTTATCTGCCGTCGTTCCGCGGAATCGGTGCTGGTAAGCTTGCCGGTAATTGGAATCGCGGTTCCATCGGGAAGCGTGAGCCGGTCGAACACGACTTCGACGACACCCGACTGCTGGCGTGTTGCGGGTCGGGCAACCTGGATGACGCCGCGGATCTTGCTGCCGGAGGGAATCGCCGAGTACTCGTCGATGCCGACGCTCTCGGAGACCGTCGTACTGAATGTTTGGCCCGTCGTGGCAGTGGCGGACTGGAGCTCGGATGTCGTGCGAACGATGATGACGCTGCCGCTGGGAAGCACAACGCGGCCTTGGCTGGAAGCGGCCGACGCTGCGGCGAACAGCAGTCCCACGCCGAAGCAGAGGCTGCGGCCGTTGGTGCATGAGCTGGCTGATATCATCTGGACTCCTGAGTTCCGGTGGGAGAGCAATGCCCACTAACTCAAAAGGCGTACCGCACTCTGGCACGACCGTCGCGTTCGTCACGCATCGAGCCATTCATCACCACGAGCCCTCGCGCTCAAACGTCTTTGCGCTCTATGATTGTGCCGCGTGGGATTTGCCGATGGCTGCGAAGGTTTTCGGCTCCCTTGATCACCTGCCCCCTCGACCAATGTCCCAGCCATCATGACACACGATCCCTTTCTGTCCCGCCGCGACTTCGTCGCCGCCACGTCACTCGGCGCCGTCGGTCTGCTTCGCGGATTGAAGCAACCCCTAAACCGGCTGCCTGCACCCGCCGAGCAGTTGCTCTACGTCGGCACGTACACTGAAGGCGGCCGCACCGACGGAATTTTTCTCCTGCGCATGGACACGACCACTGGATCCCTGCGCCAGGTGGGCGCGGTAAACGCCGGACCGAACCCGTCGTTTCTCACGATTACTCCCAACGGCAAAACGCTGTACGCGGTGAATGAAGTGGACACCAAGGGCGCCAGGAAAACCGGCTCGTTGCGCGGCTTTGACATCGACGCAACGTCTGGCGGCCTATCCATGTACAACGAGCAATACTCGGAAGGGACGTCACCCTGTTACGTGAGTACGGACCGAACCGGGAGTGTCGCGCTCGTCGCCAACTATGGAAGTGGAACAGTCGCCGTATTGCCCATCGACGAGAACGGTGGCATTGCCCGTGTGTCGAACGTGGTGCAGCATGCGGGGAGCGGTCCAGTCAGCTCGCGGCAGGAGGGAGCGCACGCGCACTGCATCGTTCCGCATCCGTCCAACCGCTTCGTCATGGCGGCAGACCTCGGCGTCGATCGCATTCTCGTTTACAGGCTGGACGCTGATGCCGGCACGCTTACGCATGTGGAGTCGAGCGACGCGCACATGGCACCCGGCACTGGTCCGCGACACATCGCGTTCCATCCAACACTTCCCATCGTGTTCGTGGCAGGTGAGCTGAACTCCACGGTGTCGGTGCTTCGCTGCGACCCAGCCACGGGAAAGTTGTCGCTCGTGCAAACGCTGTCGATGGTGTCCGCAGACTCATCAGCCACGAACTATCCCGCTGACATACACGTCGATCCATCGGGGCGCACGTTGTACGTCTCCAATCGCGGGTACAACACCGTGGCGCTGTTCTCCATTGCCTCGGACACTGGCAGGCTCGCGCTGCAGCAGTCGATGCCCACAGGCGGCGATTGGCCGCGCAACTTCTGTCTCGACCCAACGGGTCGGTGGTTGCTTGTTGGCAACCAGCGTTCCGGATCGATCGTTGTGTTTGCGCGGGCCGAGAATGGCCGGCTGACGGCAACGTCGCAGCGCATCGATGTACCGAGTCCGGCCTGTCTTCGCTTCCAGTCGCAAGTGGGGCCGGTGACATGAGACTCACCGCAATCCACCTAATCGCGTTGTCGCTATTCGGCAGTGTTGCGCCGAGCTCGGGCGTTGCTCCCGCCGACATCATCGGACGCTGGGACATCACAGTGCAGAGTACGAACGGCGCGTTTCCATCGTGGCTGGAAGTACAGCTGTCCGGCAACAGCACACTCGTCGGCCGTTTCGTTGGGCAGTTCGGCAGTGCCCGCCCTGTTTCCCGCGTGAATTTCACGGACGGCGCGCTGCAGTTCGCAATCCCGCCGCAATGGGAACAGGGCACTGGAGACTTGCGTGTTGAAGCGACACTCGCGGGCGATAAGCTTACGGGCTTCCTCACCGATCCCGCGGGAATGCGCTCGCCGTTCACCGGAGTGCGTGCACCGCTGCTCCGTCACGCGGAACCTGCGTGGGGCAAACCCGTCGCCCTCTTCAACGGCAAGGACCTGAGCGGATGGGTGGCCACTGGCGCGAATCAATGGACCGTGGTGAAGGGCATTCTCACGAGCGCAAAACCCGGCTCCAACCTCCGTACCGAGAAGACATTCGGCGACTTCAAGCTGCACGCCGAGTTCCGCGTTCCGCCCAGGGGAAATAGCGGCATCTACCTGCGCGGTCGTCACGAGGTACAGGTCGAAGACAGCAAGGGCATGACGCTCGACGCCCATCACGAAGGAGGCGTGTACGGCTTCCTCACGCCGAACGAGGATGCAGCGCGCGCGCCGGGCGAATGGCAGACCTGCGACATCACGCTCGTCGGCCGACTGGTGACCGTCGTACTCAATGGCCGTACCGTAATTTCGCGTCAGGAAATTCCGGGCATCACCGGCGGCGCACTCGATAGCAACGAAGGTGCGCC
>JBDTXZ010000632.1:0-3090 GCA_040005935.1 bacterium
GATGATCGAGGCGGAGAGCCTGTTCAACGACGGGACGTCCATCGTCGTGCTGTCGCTGGTGCTCGCGTACGTCACCGGCACCACGGCGAGCATCGCCGGACTCACAGGGCAGTTTCTCCTCGTGATCGGAGGAGGTGCGTTGGTCGGTCTGCTCATCGGCGCCGGCCTTGCCAGGCTGACCAAGGAGCTCGACGATCCGATGGTCGAGATCACGCTCACCACGATCGGGGCGTACGGCTCCTTCGTCGCTGCCGAGCGCCTGCATCTGTCTGGCGTCATCGCGACCGTGTCGGCCGGACTGGTGCTCGGCACCTACGGCCGCGAGGTCGCGATGTCGGAAGCCACGCGGGTGAGCGTGGACGCGTTCTGGGAATACGTGGCGTTCGCGCTTAACTCCGTAGTGTTTCTCTTGATCGGGTTCGCGGTGCAGCCGAGTAGTCTGCTGGGCGTCGCCGTGCCGATCATGGTGGCATTTCTCGCACTGATGGTGTCGCGCCTTGCGGTCGTCTTCGCCGCGACGGGCATGTTTCGCGGAACGTCGGAACGAGTCTCGGTTGCCTGGTCGTGGATCATGACCTGGGGCGGCCTCCGGGGCGCGCTGTCCATGGTGCTCGCGCTGGCGCTGCCGGATGAGTTTCCGCGGCGCGCGTTGCTGATCGACCTGACAGTCGGCGTGGTGCTGCTCTCCCTGCTGTTGCAGGGGCTGACCATGAAGTCGTTCGTCCGAAGATTGGGTGAGGGACGGGAGGGGAGCGGCAAGGCACCGAGTGCGCACTGAGCGTCACTCGTCCCGGCGCGCGTCACGCACGAAAAGCCCAGCGAGGGCAGGACATGAATTCCTCAGGAGCTTGGCAGCGCGATCTCAGTACGCGCATGACTGCGTCGCTAGCGCGTGCGCCCTCGGTTCTTGTCGATGATGGCGATGAGGATCAAGGTAAAGGCCGCCAAGCGGAGCATGTAGTACCACACGGTATCGAGCGACGCATCTGCACCGAGCGCGAGTGCGACGCGCTGCACGAACAGCAGCGCGAATGCCGCGCCGAATAGGGCGAAGAGCCTGTCTCTCGTCTGGCGCCAGAAGCGGAGAAAGACGAGAGCGGTCATGGCGTATCCCGCGGCGAGCAACCCGGAGACGAACAGCGCCAGATCGTGGGTCGATGTCATCGCTCGCCTTCCCAGAGCAGGCCAAACAGCAGCAGCGCAATGCCGACGAGCGACGGGAGAGTACGCACGAGCGAAAGGTCGCGTTCCGTGAGCACGCGGATATCGACGATGATCAGGACGTTGCTCACGGCGAACGCGCCGAAGCACAGCGCACTCCAGAACAGCAGCCGGACACGCGTCCGGCGATATCCGCGCGCCAGCAGGACAGCGCACAGGAGGCTGGTGAGCGCGCACAGGAGGTACACGAGCAGGGCGATCGTCATTCGATTTCCTTGCGGAGGCGGAACGCTGCGGCGAACGACTTGGCCGCGCGGTCTGGCCGCGCGTAGATCGCGCGAATGAGCGTTACGGGCATCGTGGTGTACATGTGTGCGAGCTCGTCGACCACCGCCGTTAGCTGCGGGCGCGCGGAATACAGGTACGACTGCCCGTCTCGGCGAATGAGCTGCGCGTCCAGGAGGTCGGCCAGCACTCGGTCCACCACGTCGCGATCGAGGCGACTGCTTTTCGCCAGCGCCGCCGGTGTCTGCGCTACGGCGGGCTGGGCGCGCAGATCGAGCAGAAGGGCAACGTGATCGACCGTCATCATGTGGTGATCGACGAAGGTGCGGAGCGTGACGGAGATCTCGGGTGTGCTCACGCGCGACCGCGTCGCCACTTCGCGGTGGACTGTCGGTTCTCGTTGACGAGCATGCCGGTCAATCCGTGTTCCGGCGCGCGCAGCCAAGCATCGATCGACTCGGTCATCCGGCCCGTCGATTTGGAGGGTATGCGTCTGGAACGCCCGACTGCCGACATGGTCCGACCCGCGATATGGGAGATACGCTGAACGCAGGGTTCGGCCCCGGTAAGCAAGAGATGTAATGATGCACGGGTTGGCCTCGCAAGTCGTCCATCGCTGTTCCACGTCATTCGCTCTGCTACCGCCTTGCTCGTGACGCGGCTGACCGGTAACGTGCGTCGCTTCTGTCACCGCGGTCATCCTCCAGATGGATCGAGCCGATATGCAGTCCGCCACATTATGCAGGCGCGTCGCGGGCGTGATCGCGATGGCTGTCGCCGTCGGCGGCGTGCCGTCCGCAGCCGCGCAGCGCCCGGCCGGTCGGCCCCTGCAGGACTCCGGTCGTGTCGCCGCTGAAAGCGTGAAAGTCCGGGTCGACTCAGGTGCGCCAGTGGTCTTTGATGGCGATACCCTGTTTCGCCTGTTCGGTAGCCTCGGGCCGTTCACAGCCACCTCCCGAGCCGCGGCGGCGAGTCAACGGCTAGCCGCTGCCGCGTCGGCGATCGCGGGTGGGGATTCCGTTGTGGTGAGCGACCGCCAGGCCTACAGCGAGCTCACTGTCGGCGACATCATTCTGTTCACCGTGCTCGACGACGACGCGCTCCCGCTGGGCCTGGGCCGGCTAGACCTCGCGCGCCGCTTCGGGTCAACGGTCCACACCGCGATCGTCGCAGCCCGTGCGCGCAGAAGTTCTCGCGCGCTGCTTCTCGGCGCTGCGTACGCAGTCGCGGCCACGGTCGTCCTGTCGCTGCTGTTCTGGATACTCTCCGCGGCCTTTCCGCGACTCTATCGTCGCATCGAAGGGCTGAAGGATGTTCGCGTCCTCGCCGTGCGCATTCAGCAATTCGAGCTGCTCTCCGCGGGACGGCTTGCCGGCCTGCTCGTGGGTCTCGCGCGTGCCGTTCGCCTGGGGATCACGCTCCTGCTGCTCTATGTATACGTGCCGCTTGTCCTCAGCCTGTTTCCGTGGACAGAAGGCATCTCGCATCGGATCGTCGGCTACGCGCTCACCCCGTTTGCCGTGGCGTGGCACGCGTTCGTCGGGTACTTGCCGAGCCTCTTTTATCTAGCCGCCGGCGTGGTGATCATTCGCTATCTGCTCATCCTGGTGCACCTGCTGTTCGGCGCGCTCGGCTCCGGCGCGA